>DAIETC010000187.1 GCA_027345905.1 Kineosporiaceae bacterium
CCACGACGGCGTCGTCCCGATCACCGTGGTGGTCCAGGTCGCCGACCCGGCAGCCAGCGGCTCGGACCGCTGCACAGTCGGTGCGACGGCGGCGATGTCGGGGGCCGCGGCGGGTGAGTTGGCCAGCGCGGTCGCATCGCCGACTGTCAACGTTGACGCTGACCCGAGCCCACCCCGCACCCCGGTCGGGCTGGTCGTGCTGCTGGAGCTGCCTGGCGAGACGATCAGCAGATTGCTACCCAGTGCAGCGATCCGGGCGCTAACCTGCTGCTGCGCGCCCTCACCCAACCCGACGGTAACGATCACCGCGGCGATGCCGATAAGGATGCCCAGCGCGGTCAGCAGTGACCGCAGCCGGTGCGCGACGATCGCCTGCCACCCGATTCGGACGGTTTCCAGCCAGCTCATTGGTGCACTATCCGTGTGTCTGCGACGTTCGGATGCGTGGCTCGTTGAGGGTCCTTGTTGAATCGCCGGCCGGTGGCTGACCGCCAACCCTGCTTGTCCTTCGAGGACCTGCATGAGATCTGCGGCAGCCGCCGGGCCGGGAAGCCAACACCGGCGCTAGGGATACGCGGGTTGGACCGCCACGCAATGAGCATCCGGGCCGGCTTCCCGACACCGACGGTGCCCCGATCCTCGCAGGAAGGAGAACCAGGATGAAGCACATCGGGAAGTTGTTCGCCGGGCTGGACTGGGCGAGCAAGACGCACATGCTCTGTGTCGTCGACCAGGACGGCAGGATCAAGGTCCGATTCGAGATTCCGAACACCGGCAAGACGTTCGCCGGGCTCGTCAAGCGACTGACAAAACTGGGCGTCGAGGGCGTGGCGATCGAACGCTGCGACGGGCCGCTGGTGGAAGCCCTGCTCGATGCCGGCCTGCGGGTCGTGGTGATCACCCCACGCCAGGTCAAGGGCTTGCGCACCCGCTACACCGGATCGGGAGCCAAGTCCGACGCTGGCGATGCCTACCTGCTCGCCGACGTGCTGCGCACCGACGGACACCGGCTGCAGGCGCTGACGCGCGACAGCGCGGACACCGCAGTGCTGCGCGCCCTGTCCCGCACCCGCAAGGACCTCATCGAGGCCCGCGTCGGGCTGGTCAACCAACTGCTGGCCCAACTCGAGCGGGTGTTCCCTGGCGCGATCGGCCTGTTCGCCCGCCTCGACAGCGACGTGGCGATCGCGTTCCTGCGCCGCTACCCGACCCAGCACGCCGCGACCAAGCTGACCCAGGCCCGCTTCGCCGCGTTCCTGCGCCGCATCTCCTACTCCGGCCGCAAGCCCGTCGAGGAGCTGTTCGCCCGCGTCCACGACGCACCGCCGGCCGGCCTGAGCGCGCTCGAGGCCGACGGCCGCGCCGTCTGCGTGCTGGGACTGTTGCGCGCCATCGAGACGGTGCGCCGCGAGGAACGCGAACTCGAAGCCGAGATCATCGAACGCCTCGACGCGCACGCCGACGCCCACGTCTTCACCAGCCTTCCCAAAGCCGGCCACGGCGTCCGCGCCGCCGCCCTGCTCGCCGAGATCGGCGACGTCCGATCCCGCTTCCCCGACGAGGAATCCCTCGCTGCCCTGGCTGGTGTCGCCCCCGTGACCCGAGCCAGCGGCAAGATGCACGCCGTCGGCTTCCGCTACGCATGCGACAAAAAGCTCCGCAACGCGATCATCGACTTCGCCGACGACTCCCGACACGCCAGCCCATGGGCCGCCAAGATCTACAACGACGCCATCAACCGGGGCAAACGACACCCGCACGCCGTCCGCATCCTGGCCCGCGCCTGGATCCGCGTCATCTGGCGCTGCTGGCAAGACGGCACCGCCTACAACCCCGACCTCCACCGATCGGCGGTGATGCTCCAGGCCGCTTGAGGTTGACCTAGGGAATCTCATGCTGCGGCCTCGGTGTCGGCATCGATCAGACCGTCCCGGACGTGGACCACCCTGCTCGCTCGCTGGCCGACGTCCGGCTCGTGGGTGATCAGCACGATCGTGCGTCCGCTGAAATGCAGTTGGTCGAACAA
>DAIETC010000197.1 GCA_027345905.1 Kineosporiaceae bacterium
ACCGCCGTCGTCCAGCTGGGGGCGATCGTGGCGACGCTCGTCTACTTCTGGGCTGACATCGCGCGGCTGTTCCGGGCCTGGGTGGGCGGCCTGCGCGACCCGGCGCAGCGGGATCGGCCCGACTACCGGCTCGCCTGGTACGTCGTCCTCGGGTCGATGCCTGTGGGGGTGGCTGGGCTGGCAGGCAAGGGGCTGATCACCGGTCCGCTGCGCTCACTGTGGGTCGTTGCCGCGGGGCTGCTCGTGTGGAGCGTGGTGATGTGGTGGGCCGAGACCCGGGCCACGCAGCAACGCGGCGAAGGCCAGCTGACGCTGCGTGACGCGCTGGTGATCGGAGCGGTGCAATGTTTCGCGCTCGTGCCCGGGGTCTCCCGGTCGGGGGCGACGATCTCGGCGGGGCTGCTGCGCGGGCTGGACCGGGTGAGCGCCACGCGCCTGTCGTTCTTCCTCGCGATCCCCGCGCTGACGGCGGCCGGGTTGTACGAGCTGAAGGACGTGAACCCGAAGGTGGTGGGTTTCGGTCAGATCCTGGTCGGGACGACGGTGGCGTTCGTCGTGGCGTACGCCTCGATCGCGTGGCTGCTCAGGTTCGTGCAGCACCATCGCATCACGCTGTTCGTCTACTACCGGGTGGCCCTCGGGGCGGCGCTCCTCGCCTTCCTGGCTGCCGGCGTCCTCTCGGCGACCTAGGCTCGCGTCGCGGCCGCTAGAGCCATCCGGAGCGTTTGAACGCCCGGTACATCAGCGCGCAAGCGCCGAGCATGACGGCGACCGCCATCGGGTACCCGAACCGCCAGTGCAGCTCGGGCATGTACTCGAAGTTCATCCCGTAGATCCCGGCGATCATCGTGGGCACGGCGGCGATGGCGACCCACGCCGAGATCGTGCGCATGTCGGAGTTCTGCTGCACCGACACTCGGGTCAGGTGGGCGGAGAGGATGTCGCCCAGCAGCCTGTCGTAGGACTCCAGGTGGTCGGCCACCCGCAACAGGTGGTCGGACACATCCCGAAAGAACGGCTGCACGCCTTCTGGTACGTGCGGTACGCGGTGCTGGGCCAGGCGGCGTGCGGGCTCGACCAGCGGCAGGACGGCGCGGCGCACCTCGAGCACCTCGCGCTTGAGCAGGTAGATCCGCCTGGCGTCGCTGCCGGCCGCCCGTTGGGTGGCGGCGTGGTCCTTGGGGCCAGCGGCCGCGCGAACGCCCATCTCGCTGGCGAACACGCTCTCCTCCATCTGCTCCAGGTCCAGGTTCAGCTCCTGGTCGATCTCGGTGTAACCGTCGACCACGGCGTCCATCACCGCGTGCAGCACCGAGGCCGGGCCATGCGCCAGCTCCCTCGGGTCGGCCTCCAGGCGGCGCCGGACCTGCGCCAAGGGGGTCGCCTCGCCGCGACGCACGCTCACCACGAAGTGATCACCGACGAAGAGCATCACCTCGCCGGTCTCGACCTGGCTGGTCGAGTCGTCGTACCGCAGCGGTTTGAGCACCACGAACAGCGACCCGTCGTACACCTCGAGCTTGGCTCGCTGGTTTCCCTTCACGGCGTCCTCGACGGCCAGCGGGTGCAGGCGCAGCTCGTCCTGGACCAGTGCGAACTCGGCGTCGGTGGGGTCGTGCAGGCCGATCCAGACGAAGCCGTCGGGGACGTCGCGCAGCCGGTCGATCTCGTCGGACAGGTCGAAGCAGGGCTCACGTTGCCCATCTCGGTAGACGGCCTGGTCGACGATCACGCGCCCATCCTGCCGCGTACCCTGGGCGGATGCCGACGGTGCTGCTCGTGCGACACGGCCGGACCAGCGCCAACACCGCTGGCGTGCTCGCTGGGTGGACCGCCGGCGTGCTGCTGGACGACGCGGGTCGCGGGCAGGTCGCGGCGCTTGCCGAGCGGATGTCGGCACTGCCCTTGGCGGCGGTGGTGACCAGCCCGCTCCAACGCTGCCAGGACACCGCCGCAGGCCTGGTCGCCGTCGCCGGACCGGGGGGCTCGCCCAGGCCGCCCGTCGTGCTGGACGAGCGACTGGGGGAGTGCCGCTACGGCGACTGGACCGGGCGCGAGCTGAAGAGCCTGGTCAAGGAACCGCTATGGAAGGTGGTGCAGGCGCACCCCAGCGCGGCAGTGTTCCCCGGGCCCGAGGGGGAGTCCCTGCGCGCCATGCAGCAGCGGGCCGTCGA
>DAIETC010000222.1 GCA_027345905.1 Kineosporiaceae bacterium
CATCCGGATGCGCTTGTCGTAGCCCAGGCCGCCGCGGTGCAGGCCCGGGCCCCCGGAGTCGACGGCCAGCCCCAATGCCTCGACGCGGAACGGGAAGCGGCTCTCGGTGAACTCGGTGGGCAGGTTGCGCGAGTCGGGGACCACGTGGATCGTGTCCTCGCCGTCGGCGTAGTAGCGGCCCCCCGAGCCACCCCCGAGCACCTCGCGCATGAGGTACGGCTGCCCGTCGCCGTCCTGCCCGTAGACGCCGGTGTAGCGGATGGTCTCCTGGTCGGCCGGCATCCGGCCGTCCACCGCCTTGGCGAGCACCCCGGCAAGGACTCCGAGCAGGCGCAGGATGACGAACGTCCGCGCGTTCGTCGGCGCCGGGAACACCGGCGTCAGCAGCGTCCCAGGCGGTGGGAACCGCATCTCGATCAACGCGACGACGCCTTCGTTGACGTCCAGCTCACCCATGCGCTGCGGCGTCTGGGCGAGGTTGCGCAGGATCGGCGCCAGCCATTTCTTCAAGAAGTTGCCGTCCGCGTAGTCACCGCAGTGGTTGATCGGGCCCTTGGCCTGCGGGCCGGTGCCGGTGAAGTCGAGCACCAGCCGCCCACCGCCCGGGTCGTCGTCCGGTGTGCGGGTCAGCGTGATCCGCTGGGTGTGCAACCGGGGCTCGTCCACACCGTCGTGCTCGGCGTAGTCCTCCCAGGTCCAGGTGCCGACCGGGATCTGGGACAGGATCTCGCGCCGGTACGTGGCGGTCGAGTTCTCGATGATCGCGTCGAAGCAGCCTTCGACGGCGCCGACGCCGTACCGGTCGAACAGCTCGCCCAGGCGCCGGGCGCCCATCAGGGCGGCCGAGCACTCGGCGTCCAGGTCGGCGGCGAGCGAGTCGGGCATCCGAGAGTTGCGGGTCATGATGCTCAGGGCTGCCCGGTTGGGCACCCCGGCGTCCCACAGCCGGATCGGCGGCACCATCAGGCCCTCCTCGAAGACGCTCGTGGCGTGTGAGGGCATCGATCCGGGCACCGCTCCCCCGATGTCGTCGTGGTGACCGAACACCTGCACGAAGGCGAGGACGTGGGGCTCGCCGGCGGGGTCGTCGGCGAAGACCGGCACCGTGACGCACAGGTCGGGCAGGTGGCCGATGCCGCCCTCGGACAGGTAGACGTCGTTGTGGAAGAAGACGTCGCCGGGGCGCATGGTGGCCAGCGGGAAGTCCCGGACGATCGGGTGCACCAGCGCGGAGTACGAGCGGCCGGTGAGCTTGCGCAGCCGGCGGTCGTGGATGCCGGCCCGAAAGTCGTGCGCGTCGCGGATCATCGGCGAGCGCGAGGTGCGGGCGATCGCGGTCTCGACCTCCAGCTCGACGCTGGCCAGGTAGCCCTCGACGATCTCGACGAGGACGGGGTCGGGGTCGGGTGCCGCGCTCACCGGTGCGCCCCGCTCTGTTCGCCGGCGCGGGCAAGGCGCAGGTTGGCGAAGCGGTCCACGCGCGCGCTGAACCCCGGGTGCACGGGGACGGTCGACCCGAACTCTTCGAGCACGGCCGGCCCGTGGACGACGTCGCCCGCCCGAAGGCGCGAGCGGTCGTAGAGCCCGGCCTCGACCCACCCGTCGAAGAACGCGCGCCGGGTGCCCGTACGGGCCGGCGCCGCACCGGTTCCCGCGGGAGTCTCGGGCACGTGCGGACGTCGGATCGGGCCGATGCCGGTGACGCGCAGGTTGACCCACTCGACCTGCTGACGCGGGTCGGCGGCGAAGTCGTAGCCGTACAGCAGCCGGTGCTCGCCGTGGAAGGCCTTGCCCACCCGCTCGACGAGCGCCGCGTCCACCGGTCCGTCCGGGACGTCGACCCGCACCTCGAACCCCTGGCCGAAGTAGCGCAGGTCGGCGGTGCGTGCGAACACCCGCCGGGCGGGCGCGAAACCCTCGCGGGCCAAGGCGGCGTCCGCCTCGGACTGCAGCTGGTCGAACAGCCCTTGCACCCGCTGGTGGTCGAGCCCTTCGGCGCGGGTCACGTAGGTGCGCACGTAGTCGTTGCGCACGTCCACGGTGAGCAGCCCGAAGGCCGACAGGTTGCCCGGGTTGGGCGGCACGAGCACCCCCTGCAGGCCGAGCAGGTCGATGAGCCGGCAGGCCAGCAGCGACCCGGACCCGCCGAACGTCACGAGGGTGAAGTCACGCACGTCCAGCCCACGCTTGACGCTGACTTGGCGCAGGGCGTTGGCCTGGTTCCACGCCGAGATCTCCAGGACGCCGCGAGCGCACTCCTGCAGCCCCATGCCCAGCCGTGCGGCCAGGCCCGACAAGCCGGCGCGGGCCCGCTCGGCGTCCAGCGCGATCTCGCCGCCCAGCAGGTGCGCGGGGATGCGGCCGAGCACCAGGTGCGCGTCGGTGATCGTCGGCTCGACGCCGCCCGTGCCGTAGCACATGGGGCCCGGGTCCGCGCCGGCCGACTGCGGGCCGACCTTGAGGGTGCCCTGGGCGCTCACCCAGGCGATCGAGCCGCCGCCGGCACCGACGGTGACGACGTCGATCATCGGGACCTTGCTGGGGTAGCCGCCGACCTGTCCCTCGGTGGTCAGGCCCGGCCGGCCGTCGACGACCACAGCCACGTCGGTGGAGGTGCCGCCCCCGTCACAGGTCAAGACCTTCGCCACCCCGGCTTTCCCGGCAACCAGAGCCGCGCCGAGAGCCCCAGCGGCCGGGCCGGACAGCACCGTGGTGATCGGCTGGCGCACCACCTCGGCCGCGCTCAGCACCCCGCCGTTGGACTTCATCACGTAGAAGGGCACCTGCCGTGCGGCGCCGTCGCCGGCCGTCACCTCGCTCAGCCGGCGGGCGATGTTCTCGACGTAGCGCGAGATGTCGGGCTTGACCGCCGCGTCGACCAGTGTGGTGATGCTGCGTTCGTACTCGCGGTACTCGCGCAGCACCTCGCTGGAGATGCTGACCGTCGCCGTCGGGTGCTCGCGCCGCAAGACCTCGCGCATCGCGAGCTCATGCTCGGGGTTGGCGTAGGAGTGCAGGAAGCAGACCCCCACGGTGGCGATGTGCGCCTCGCGAAAGAAGCGGGCCGCTGCGATCGCGTCCTGCTCGTCGAACGGGCGCACGACGCTGCCGTCGGCCGCGAGACGCCCGCGTACCGTGCGCACCCGGTCGGCGGGCACGATCCGGGCCGGCTTGACCCAGAAGTAGGAGTTGCCGTACCCGTCGGGCACCGACTGGCGGGCGATCTCCAGGATGTGCCGGTAGCCCTCGGTGGTGATGAACCCGAGGTTTGCCACCTTGCCCTCGAGCAGCTTGTTGGTAGCCACGGTCGTGCCATGACTGATCGCGCTCACCGCCTCGCCGCCCACGCCCAGCAGGTGCAGCACCTTGGCGACGCCGACGAGGAAGCCCTGCGCGGGGTCGGCGGGGGTGGACGGCGTCTTGGTCGTCGCAAGCTGGCCGGACTCCTCGTCGAGCGCCACGACGTCGGTGAAGGTGCCGCCGGTGTCGCCCCCGATGCGGATCGTCCGCCCGCTCACGTGCTCGTGGCCCGGGCCGGTGCGGACGGCGCCGGTGCGGACGGCGCAGGTGCGGACGGCGCGGGCGCGGACGGCGCGGGTGCGGACGGCGCGGGTGCCGGGTCGTCACCGTGCGGGAAAGCGGCCTTCGCGGGCCGCGTCAGCTCGTCGGCGTACCGGCTGATCAGCGCGAGGTTGCGCTCGGCCAGGTGGTCGAAGCCCTGCGGCACACTGCTTCCCGGGGTCATGGAGGCCATCGCCGTGGCCGGGTCGAGGCGGGCGGTGACCCAGCACTCGTGACTGGCGGCGCGGGCGATGGTGTGCGAGGTGGGCTCGACGATGTGCGAGTTGCCGAAGTACAGCACCCCGGCCGGGTCGCTGCCGGTGGCGTTGGCGGCGATCACGTAGACGTGGTTGTCGTAGGCGCGCGCCCGGCTGGTCAGCTCGGCGATGTCGGCCGAGCGCAGCAGCGCCGACGGGCGCACGATCACCTCGGCGCCCTGCACCGCCTGAATCCGCCACAGCTCGGGGAAGTCACCGTCGAAGCAGATCGCCATGCCGATGCGCCCCAGGGCGGTGTCGACGACGCTCACGGTGTCGCCGGGCGTCACCCAGCCGCCGCGGCTGCGCAGCTCGCTGCAGAACGGGTGCGTCTTGCGATACACACCCAGCACCGCGCCGTCCGGGCCGATGAGCACGGCGCTGTTGTGGACGACGCCGCGCTGCGTCCCGCGCTCGTAGGTGCCCCACACCACGTGGGCGCCGGTGTCCCGCGCGGCTTGCTGCAGCGGCTCGGTCAGCGGCCCGGGGATCTGCGCCACCAGGTCCCACAGCTGCTCAGGGGTGCAGCCGGGGGTGAAACCGGTCGAGGCCGACTCCGGCAGCACCACGAGCTCGGCGCCGGTGGCCGCGACGCACCGGCGGACCCAGTCGGCGCCCTTGGCGCAGTTGGCGGCCACGACGGCGTGGCTCAGCGGGCCGGGGAGCGGGGCGATCTGGACGGCGGCGGCGGTGAAGGCGCGCATGTGCTCAGCCCCGCCGCTCGGCCCGGCGTGCAACCCGGACGCCGACCGCGACTCCGGCCACCGCCGCGCCGCTCACGAACCCCGCGAGAACTGCCCCCACCGCTCGCCACGCCGCCGGTCGCCCGATGGGGAGGCGCGAGGGGAGGTGCGAGGGGAGGCGCGAGGGGAGGGCAGCAGCACCGGGGTGCGCGGGGGCCGTGACCAGCGGTGCCCGACTGCCGGTGAGGACGTCGTCGACATTGGCGAAGAACTGACCGGCCATCTTCTTCGCGACCCCGGCGAGCATCCGCTGGCCGACCCCGCCGATCATGCCGCCGACCGCGGCGTCGGCCGCGTAGTCCAGCCGGGTCTGGCCCGGACCGTCGTCGGTGAGCGTCACCTGCACGGTCGTGTCGACGGTGCCCGGCGTCCCCGAACCCTTCGCGTGCAGGACGAACGAGCCCGGGGGGCGCTGGTCGGTAAGGGCCACCTCACCCTGGTAGGTGCCGGTGATCGAGGCCACCCCAGCGGTGACGGACATGGCGTAGCGGTCCTGGCCCAGGGGGGTGAGGGACCGGCAGCCCGGGATCGTGGCACTCAGCACGTCCGGGTCGTTCAGCGTGGCGTACACGACGTCGGCAGGCGCATGCAGGACGGTGGATCCGTTGACTCTCATGGCAGGAACTCCTTCGGGCGGCCTGCGCGGGTCAGCGAGGGGAGCTCGCCGCGTTCGTGGGCCTGCCGCAGGTGGAACAGCTCACTGGGACTGATCGGCATCGCGTCGATCCGAAAACCCTCGGCATCCTCGATCGCCGAGGCCAGGACAGCCATCCCCGGGATCACCCCGGCCTCGCCGGCGCCCTTGATGCCGAGCGGGTTCAGCGGCGAGGGGGTCTGCAGGTGGTCGATCTCGACCTTGCGCGGCACCTCGGTGGCGTAGGGCATCAGGAAGTCCATGAAGGACGCGTTCAGCAGCTGCCCGTGCTCGTCGTACTCCATCCGCTCGTAGAGCGCGCCCGCAACCCCTTGCGCCACGCCCCCGTGCACCTGCCCCTGCACGATCCGGGGGTTGATCAAGGTTCCGCAGTCGTGCACGACGCAGTACCGCAGCACGGTGATCTCAGCGGTCAGCGGGTCGGTCTCGACCACGACGGCGTGCACACCGCTGGCGAACGTCGAGCGCTGCGGGGAGTAGTAGCCGCTCGCCTCCAGGCCCGGCTCCTCCCCCGGCGCGACCGGAGCCTGGCTGGTGTCGCCCACGGCGAACTGCGTGGCGGCCTGCGACGCCTCGTCGAAGGCATAGCGCAGCGGGTTGGCCAGCACCGCGATGGTGCCCAGCGACAGCGAGGTGCCCGAGGAGCCGGGCGCCGTCCCCTTGACCGAGACGGCGCCGTCCACCAGCTCGAGGTCGTCGACCGACACCTCCAGTGCCTCCGCAGCGACCCGCAGCGCCTTCTCGCGCACCTTGGCGGCGGCGATGTGCATCGCCGAGCCGCTCATCACCGCCGCGCGCGAGGCGAACGTGCCCACGGCGTACCGAAAGCGCCGGCTGTCGCCCGTCACGACCTCGACGTCGCGCAGGGCGACGCCGAGCTGGTCGGCGACCACCTGGGCGAAAGCCGTCTGGTGGCCCTGCCCCTGGCTGGTGAGGCCGGTCGCGACCTTCACCTTGCCGGAGGTCTCGACGACGACGTGCGCACCCTCGTAGGGCCCGGGCCCGGTGCCCTCGACGTAGCAGGCCAGGCCGATCCCGACCCGGCGGCCCTGCGCACGGGCCTGCTCACGCACGGCCTCGAAGTCCTCCCAGCCCACCAGCGCCTTGAGCTTGGCCAGCCCGGCCGGGTAGTCGCCCGAGTCGTAGATCAGCGGCCGCCCGTCCTGGAAGACCAGGTGGTGGTCGTAGGGCATCTCGTCCGGCTGGATCAGGTTGCGCTCGCGCACCAGGGCGCGGTCCAGGCCGGTCGCGTCGGCGATCGCGTCCATCGCCCGCTCCATCGCGTACACCCCCTGCGGGCGCCCGGCACCACGGTAGGGGGTGACGATCACGGTGTTGGTGTACATGGAGAAGAACTCGCACCGGTACGCGCCCGGCTTGTACGGCCCCAACACCTGGGTGGAGGTGATGATCGGCACGATGATCCCGTACGGCGTGTAGGCGCCGTTGTCGTGCCAGAACGTGAAGTCGAAGGCGAGCAGGTGCCCCTCGTCGTCGAAGCCCACCTCGACCCGCTGCACCTGCGCGCGCTCGTGGGCGCTGGAGACGAAGTGCTCGCGCCGGTCCTCGACCCACTTGACCTCTCGCGGGCCGCCGGCGCGGGCCAGGCGGCGCGCCGCCCACGGCACCAGCACCTCCTCGGGCCAGGGGTGGACGATCTTGACGCCGAACCCGCCCCCGATGTCCGGCGCGATGCACTCGACCTGGTTCAGGGCCAGGCCCAGCTTGGCGGCCACCGCGGCGCGCACGGACGTCGCCGCCTGGGTCGAGGTGTAGACCCGCACCGTGTGCTCGTCGGTGTCCCACCGGGCGTAGACGCCCTTACCCTCCAGCGGCATGGACGCCGAGCGCTCCACCCGCAGGTCCAAGGTGTGACGGCGCGGTGCGGCCGCCATGGCAGCGGCCAGGTCACCGACCTGCTGCACGAGGTGCGCCGCCACGTTGTCGGGCACGTCGGCGTGCACGGCCTGAGCCGCCTCCCGCGCCGCCGCCAGTCCCACCACCGGCGTCAGTACCTCGTAGCGGACGACGATCCGCCCGCAGGCGTCCTCGGCCACGTAGCGGTCGCGCGCTACCACCATCGCGATCGCCTCACCGACGTGGTTGACCTCCTCGCGGGCCAGCGGGTACGCGGTCCGCGGGGCGTGCAGCGCCGGGTGCGGGATGAGCAGGGGCAGCGGCTCGCTGACGTGCGTGCCGTCGTCCCGGTCGGACTCCAGCAGGTCCTCGTAGGTGTAGACCGCGACGACCCCGGGCACCTCGAGCACGCCGTCGACGTCGATGTCGAGCACCCGGGCGTGGGCGTGCGGGCTGCGCACGAACGCCACCTCGAGCGCGTCCTGGCCCAGGTCGTCCAGGTAACGGCCCTCGCCGCGCAGCAGCCGCGGGTCCTCGACCCGGGTCACGGGGGCGCCCAGCAGCCGGGTGGTCATCGGCCCGTCCCGCGGCTCAGCTCGGCGGCCCGCAGCACGGCGGCCTTGATGTTCTGGTAGCCGGTGCAGCGGCACAGGTTGCCCGCGCAGGCCGCCAGCGCGTCGTCCTCGTCGGGGTCGGGGTTCTCGCGCAGGTAGGCCGCGATGGTCATCACGAAGCCGGGGGTGCAAAAGCCGCACTGCAGCCCATGGCAGTCGACGAACGCCTGCTGCACCGGGTGCAGGGTGCCGTCGGGCTCGGCGAGCCCTTCGACGGTGGTCAGCTCGTGACCGTCGGCGCTGGCCGCGAGCAGCAGGCACGAGCGCACCGGCTCGCCGTCCAGCAGCACGGTGCAGGCTCCGCACACGCCGTGCTCACAGCCCACGTGCGTGCCGGTCAGGCGCAGGTCGTGCCGCAGCGCGTCGCTGAGCAGGCGGCGGCCCGGCACCCGCACCTCGTGCCACATCCCGTTCACCCGCAGCCGCACCACGAGCGTCTGCTCCCCGGACGCCGGGTCGTCGGCGGTCGTCATCGTGCTCCCTGTGCGGGGTCGAGGGCGCTCGCGTGGGAGGTGGAGTCGAGGCCGGCCTGGGCCGCCGCGTCCTGCAGCGCACGGGCGGTCAGGACGGCGACCAGCTGGCTTCGGTACTGCGCGCTGGCGTGGATGTCGCTCTCGGTGGCGACCAGTCCGCGGGCCAGCTCGCCGGCGTCCGCCCAGGCGGCGACGTCGACGCCGGCGCCGGCCACCGCGGCACCCAGGTCGAGCGCGCCGATCCCCTCGCCGGCGGACACGTACGCGGCGCGCGCTGCCCGCACCCGGCCCGCCTCGTCCACGGTGACGGCCGCGGCGACCCCGCAGACCGCGTAGTCCCCGTGCCGGCGCGCCACCTCGACGAACGCGGTGCCGGTGCCCGGCGGCGGGCGGTGAAACTGGGTCGCCACCGCTAGCTCGTCCGGCTCGAGCGCGGACTCCAGCGGCCCCAGGAAGAAGTCCGGCGCCTGGATGCGGCGCTCGCCGCGCCGCGAACGGGCCACGACCGCGCCCCCGAGCAGGGCCAGCACCGCCGGCAGCTCGGCGGCCGGGTCGGCGTGGCACAGGCTGCCCACACTCGTCCCGCGGTTGCGGATGGTGGGGTGGGCCACCTGCCGCAGCGCCTGGCGCAGCAGCGGCAGCACCGCACCCGCGCCCGCGTGCCGTTCGAGCCCGCGGTGCCGCACGAGCGCGCCGACCCGCACGCCCGCGGCGTCGACGTCCACGCCGTCCAGACCCGCCAGTGCGTTGATGTCGACGACGTGCGCCGGTTCGGCCAGGCGCATGGACAGCATCGGCAGCAGGCTCTGGCCCCCCGCCAGCACCTTGGCGTGCTGCCCGGCGTCGCGCAGGCGGCCCAGCAGGTCGAGCGCGGCGTCCAGCTCCACCGGGCGGTGGTAGGTGAACGGCGCCGGCTTCATGTGCCGATCCTGCCCGCTGCCGCGGGTCCTGGCGTTGGCGGGACCTGCCCAATGCCGAACCGGCGCCCTGGCGCGGCCCGCCCGTGCTCGTGGGGTCGCCCGCCTGGCTGAGCCCCCCACGCGCCCTTGGAGCTCAGCGCCGTCGTCCGTCGGTGGGCTCCTGCTCGTACATGCCCGGTTCGTTCAGCACCAGGCTCGGTCCGTCCTGCCCGGTGCGCAGGTGAGCCGGCGCGAGCAGCCGAGCCAGGTGGTAGGCGCCGACCGTCACGATCGTGCCCAGCGCGATCCCGGCCAGGCTGAAGGTGTCCGAGAACTTCAGCGAGGTGTTGCCGATCGCGATGATGATGCCGGCGGCGACCGGCACGAGGTTGACCGGGTTGGCGAAGTCGACGCCGTTCTCCTTCCAGATCTTCGCGCCGAGCAGGCCGATCATTCCGTAGAGCACGACGGTGATACCGCCGAGTACGCCGCCGGGGGTGGCCGAGATGACGGCCCCGAACTTCGGCGACAGGCCGAACAGCAGGGCGACGGCCGCGGCGACGAAGTACGCGGCCGTCGAGTAGACCCGGGTGGCCGCCATCACCCCGATGTTCTCGGCGTACGTCGTGGTGGGCGAGCCGCCGACCGAGGTCGCGATGACCGTCCCGATGCCGTCCGCACCGATCGCCCGGCCCATGTACGGGTCCAGGTCGGCGCCGGTCATCTCGGCGACGGCCTTGACGTGCCCGGTGTTCTCGGCGACCAGCGCGATGACCGCCGGGATCACGAGCAGGACGAAGGTCCACTTGAACTCGGGCAGGTGGTAGCCGACCACCTTGTGCGCGACGTCGGTGGCGGGCGGGAACCCGAACCAGGAAGCGTCCTGGACGCCCTGCCAGTTCACCCGAAAGTGCGTCGTGATCTTTCCGGCTGCGGGGTCGAAGGCGGTGATCTGCCCGAAGACCCGGTCGAAGACCCAGGACAGGGCGTAGCCGAACAGCAGGCCGAGGAAGATGGCGATCCGGGCCGCGAACCCGCGCAGCCCCACGCTCATCGCGATGACCGCCACCATCACCAGCAGGGCGACCCATTGGTCCTGCGGCCAGTAGATGTTGGCGACCACCGGCGCGAGGTTGAACCCGATCAGCATGACTACCGCGCCGGTGACCACGGGCGGCAGCACCCGGTAGATCACCGCCGACCCCATGAAGTGGATGAGGACACCGACCAGCGCCAGGATCACACCGGCCACCAGGATCGCGCCGGTCACCTGCGGTGCCGTTCCGCCCTGGGCGTGGATCGCGGCCACACCGCCGACGAACGAGGCCGAGGTGCCGAGGTAGCTGGGGACCTTGCCGTTCACGATCAGCAGGAAGGCGATCGTCGCGATGCCGCTCATCATGATCGCCAGCTGTGGGTTGAGCCCCATGATGAGCGGGAACACGAACGTGGCGCCGAACATGGCGACCACGTGCTGGGCGCCCAGGCCCACCGTGCGTCCCCACGAGAGCCGTTCGTCCGGGGCGACCACGTCGCCGGGTTCCAGCGCCCTGCCGTCGCCGTGCAGCTTCCAGCCAAGTGCCATGCCGGCCCCTTCCAGGTGGCCGCGTCACCGCGGTCAGGTGAACGCCGCGCAACGCACGGATGGCCGAACGCTAGGCGCGGGCCTGCCCGGCGACACCGGCAACAGTTGACATTGCCGCGCCGAGCCCGTCGGCACGTTCGGCCCTCAGTCGGCCGCGATCCCGCGCATGGCGACCACGCGCAGCGCCAGAGCCAGGTCCAGGCGCAACAACGGGTCGACCGTGAACGGGCCGAGCAGGCGCTCGAGCTTGGCGATCCGGTAGCGCAGGGTGTTGTAGTGAAAATGCAGCTCGCGTGCGGCCTGCGCGACGTTCAGGTTGGTGTCGAGCAGCACCTGCAGCGTGTGCCGCAGGTCGGCAGCCTGCGGGGTCTGCTGCACGAGCTCGCCCAGCGCCTCGCGCGCGAACGAACGCAGCTCCTGCGGGTCGCTCACCAGGCTCAGCAGCCGGTGCACCCCGAGCCGGTCGAAGCTGGCCACCGCGCCCGGTCCGTGGACCTGGCGACCCACGGCCAGCGCCTTGCGGGCCTGGTCGTAGGCGGCCGCGATCCCGGTCACGTCGGCGGCCACCCGGCTGACTCCCACGCTGAACGGACGGCGCCCGCCCCCGCTGTCACCGCGCACTCCCGCGACGATGTCGCGCACCACCCGTTCGATGTCACCGCCCACGGGCACGCCGACCACCGCCACGACCTCGGTGGTGAACCCGACCACCGCGGCGGCGCCGTCCCGAGCACGGACCACCCCCGACCACGCGGCGGCGAGCCGCTCGACATGCGGACGCAGCTCCAGTCCGCGCTGCGCGGGCGCCGCGGCCCCCTCCTGCTGGTCGGGCTCGGCGACCAGCACCACGACCGGGCGCTCGACGTCCCAGCCGAGCCCGCGCGCGTGCGGCACCGCGCGCTCGGGGCCGACGTCGCGGCCCACGAGCAGGTCCCGCAGGAAGTCGGCCTGGTACTTGCTCTCCACCGCGGTGACCGCGAGCGCCTTGGTGATCACCAGGGCACAGACCGTGGCAGCTCGCTCCAGGGCCTGGACGTCGACGTCGCCGAGCCGGCGCCGGTCCGACAGGGCCAGGATCCGGCCATGGTCCAGCGAGCCGGCCACGATCGGTACCACCGCGTGGCCCCCGGGGCCGGCCGGCGCCGGGTGGTGACCCAGCCCGCAGGTCCGGCCCTCGACCCGGAAGCGGCCGTCCGCAGTGAACACCTGCGGGTAGTGCTCGGCTCGAGCCCTGGGGGTGTCGGCGCTGCCCGCCGCCTCGGCGACGACTCGTCCGTCGGCCGTCGTCACTGCCACGGTCACGTCCAGGATCGCGGCCAGCGCCTGGGCGACCTCCGGCAGGCCGCCGCCGGCCAGGACCACCCGCACCAGCGCGCGGTGCGCCTGCTCGGAGCGCTGCAGCCGGTCGGCCTGGTGGTCGAGCACCGCGGTCAGCACCGCGGTGATCAGGTCGTCGTAGCTCGCGCTGTCCGGCAGCGACACGACCGGGAACCCCAGCTCCTCGGCCGCGCGCAGGACCGCGCGGGGTAGCCGGTCCAGGTAGCGACCGAGCTTGATGCCCAGCGCAGCCGCACCGGCGGCGTCCAGCCCGCGCACCAGGTCGGCCAGGCGCTCGGGCTCCTCGCGCACCGCGTAGCCGGTCGTGACGAGCAGCTCGCCTGGACGCACCCACGGCAGGACGTCGGGCACCTCCATGACGTTGATCCGCGAGACCGGGCGGTCCAGCCCGGCCTTTCCGGCCAGGACCCGGCTGCCGCGCAGCGCCTCCAGCCGCAGCACGTGGCGCAGCGCGACGCCCGGGCGCTGCGCCGAGACCGGCAACGCATCTGGCAGAACCTCGCCATGGATCGGCAGATCGTTGGCAACTCTGCTCATGGGGTGACGGTAGCGCCCCAGCTAGCGTCGGTGGTCGTCCCACTCACCGCGTGTCAGCCAAGGAGGCGCCGTGCTCCAGCTGGCCGCGGCGGCGTGCACGGCCGTGCGCTCCCAGCTGGACGACTCCCCGCGCCCAGGACGGGTCGTCGGA
This sequence comes from Kineosporiaceae bacterium, assembly GCA_027345905.1. Classification (GTDB taxonomy): domain Bacteria; phylum Actinomycetota; class Actinomycetes; order Actinomycetales; family Angustibacteraceae; genus DAIETC01. The sequence continues at coordinate 12,671 of DAIETC010000222.1, forward strand.
CGCGGACGCGACGCGGCGTACATCCAGTCGGCGACCGGCGTGCTGGCGCTGCTGACCGAACGGGCGGTGCGGGTCCCGTGCGCCCTCGTGCTCGGCCCCGCGCGTCCCCTTCCCGGCTCGCTGCGGCCCGGCGCCGAGGTGCGGGTGGGTGCGGGCGGCCTGCGCTGGCGAGACGGCCGGCACCC
>DAIETC010000239.1 GCA_027345905.1 Kineosporiaceae bacterium
CCGGGGCGGGCGGTGGCCCGGCTCACCGACCTGGGCTGGGGCAGTCGGCTGCGCGGGCTGCTCGCCGACACCGCGGCTGTCGCCGACGACGCGGTTCTGCAAGCGTGCACCGCGGTCCTGCGGGACTGGGGCTGGCAGCAACGTCCGGTAGGCATCGTCGTCGTGCCCTCACGCTCGCGGCCCAGCCTTGCCGCCTCGGTGGCCGAAGGGTTAGGGCGGATCGGCCGGCTTCCCGTGCTGGGCGCCCTGGGTCTGGTCGACGGCGGTCCCACCGGGCAGCCCGGGGGCAACAGCGCGTTCCGGCTGGCCGCGGTCTGGGAGCGCCTGGACGTCGGCCCGCAGCTCGCCGCAGCAGTGGCCTCGGCGCAAGGCCCGGTGCTCCTGGTCGACGACCTCGCCGACTCGCGCTGGACCCTCACGGTCGCGGCCCGAGCGCTGCGGCACGCAGGTGCCCGCGAGGTGCTGCCCTTCGCGCTGGCGCTCGCGGGCTGATCAGCCGGCTTGTGGATCAGCCGGCTTGGCGGGCCTGCTGCTTGTCCAGGTAGGCGGCCCGCTTCTGCTCGAACCGGGACGCTTGCTGGTCCAGGGTGCCCAGCAGCGCCTGCAGGTCTTCGCGCGCCTTCTCGCCCTCGGCGTCCAGGCCCTCGAGATCCCACACCTTCCACGTCTTCAGCACCGGCGCCAGCACCTCGTCGCGGTGAATGCGCAGGTCATAGATACCTGCCATGGCGATCTGCACCGAACGGCGCCCGAAGTCCTGGATGGTGTGGCCGGGCATCTGGAAGTTGGCGACGACGTCCCGTACCGCCTGCAGCGTCTGGTTCGGGGCGAGGTCGAAGGCCGCCGCCAACAGGTTGCGGTAGAAGACCATGTGCAGGTTCTCGTCCTGCGCAATGCGCGCCAGCATCAGCTCGCAGTAGGGATCCTCGGTGTACTTGCCGGTGTTGCGATGCGAGATCCGGGTCGCGAGCTCCTGGAACGACACGTACGCGACCGAACGCAGCATCTCGTCGTAGTCCTGGTCGAACCCACCGCCCATGTGGATCATGCGTTCGCGCTCGAGCTGCACGGGGTCGACCGCACGGGTGACCAGCAGGTAGTCCCGGATCGCCATGCCGTGCCGGCCCTCCTCGGCGGTCCAGCGGTCCACCCAGGTCCCCCAGGCGCCGTCGCGCCCGAAGGTGTCCGAGATCTCGCGGTGGTAGCTCGGCAGGTTGTCCTCGGTGAGCAGGTTGACCACCAGCGCCGTGCGCGCGGTCGGGCTCATCGGGGACTGCTCGACAGACCAGGGCTCGCCCTCGAAGATGCCGTCGTAGTCTCGGCCCTTGCTCCAGGGCACGTACTCGTGCGGGAACCACTCCTTGGCCGCCTTGACATGCCGCTCCAGCTCGCGTTCGACCACCGGCTCAAGCTCGATGAGCAACTGCTTCTGCGTCAGCTCGTTCACCCGAGACCACCTTACGTTCGCGTAGGTTACGGTTCCGTAAGTTATTCTGCCCTGTCCGGCGCCGCAGCGCCAGGCCGGGCGTGGCGCCGCCTCAGCTCGCGCTTGAGCTCGCCCAGAGGTTGATCCCCGCCTCGACGGCGTCCCGGTCGATCGCAGCGAGCTCGTCGGGCTCAAAGCCCAGCCGTTGCACCGAAGCGACGTTCGCCTCAAGCTGACGCACGCTGCTCGCGCCGACGAGGACCGAAGTGACACGGTTGTCGCGCAGCGCCCAGGCCAGCGCCAGCTGCGCCAGGGACTGCCCACGCTGCGCGGCAATATCGTTCAGCGCCCGCACGTGCCGCAGGTTGTCCTCGTTGAGCAGCTCGGTGGACAGCGACTTGTCCTGGCTGGCCCGCGACCCCTCGGGGATCCCGTTCAGGTAGCGGTCGGTGAGCATCCCCTGCGCCAGCGGGGAGAAGGCGATGCAGCCCACGCCCTCGTCGTCCAGGGTGTCCAGCAGGCTGTGCTCGACCCAGCGGTTCAGCATCGAGTACGACGGCTGGTGGATCAGCAGCGGGGTGCCCATCGCCCGCAGGATGGCAGCCGCCTCGACCGTGCGCTGCGGTGAGTACGACGAGATCCCCGCGTACAGCGCGCGCCCAGAGCGCACCGCCGTGTCGAGGGCGCCCATCGTCTCCTCCAGCGGCGTCTCGGGGTCGAAGCGGTGGCTGTAGAAGATGTCGACGTAGTCCAGGCCCATCCGCGCCAGGGACTGGTCCAGACTGGCGAGCAGGTACTTGCGCGAGCCCCACTCCCCGTAAGGCCCCGGCCACATGTCGTAGCCGGCCTTGGTCGAGATGACCAGCTCGTCGCGGTAGGGCCGCCAGTCCTGGGCGAACAGGGTGCCGAAGTTGGCCTCGGCGGCGCCATACGGCGGCCCGTAGTTGTTGGCGAGGTCGAAGTGGGTGACGCCGAGGTCGAAGGCGCGCCGCAGGATCTCGCGCTGGCGACCAAGCGGGACGTCGTCCCCGAAGTTGTGCCACAGCCCGAGGCTGACCGCGGGCAGCTGCAGGCCACTTCGGCCGCAGCGGCGGTAGAGCATGGAGTCGTATCGGTCGTCGGCGGCCCGGAAGGCGACAGGGATCATGGCAGTGATTGTGCCGGGTGAGCGGGCCGGGACGCACATCTGGGCCCCAGCACAGGCTGGGGCCCAGATGCTTGCTCACGCCTCAGAGCGGGACGACGTTCTCCGCCTGCGGGCCCTTGGGCCCCTGCGTGATCTCGAACTCGACTCGCTGGTTCTCGTCGAGCGAACGGTAGCCCTGACTCTGGATCGCCGAGTAGTGCACGAACACGTCCGCGCCGCCACCGTCCTGGGCGATGAAACCGAAACCCTTCTCGGCGTTGAACCACTTCACAGAACCCTGCGCCATGCCGTCTCCTCCAGGGGACGTCCTGCGGCCGACACCGTGCCGACCTGGTGTGCGGTCATGCATCCCACGTTGGAGGCCGGCCCTGACGAGCGGAGCCTGTGATCACCGCAGACCCATGCCGGATCCGCCGACAGCGTCTGCGGTCAACGCAAGAGAACACTGAACTGCAGCGCGACCAGTATGCCATCCAGAGGCGCTGGGAAAGACCGCACGGCGGGCGAATTCGCAGGTTCATCTGCGCGTCGCACGAACGTCACCGGCGCGTCGCCACGCCGCTCAGGACAGGATGCGCAGCCGGATTGTCTCGGGCAGCTGCTCGATCCGCTGCAGGATCGCCGGGGTGTAGTCCGCATCGACGTCGGTCACCAGGTAGCCGATGTCTCCGCGGGTGCTGAGGGACTGTCCCTCGACGTTGACACCGTGCTCGGCGAACAGCGCGTTGACCTGCGCGAGCACGCCGGGCACGTTGCGGTGCACGTGGACCAGGCGGTGCCCGGCCCCGAGCGGTCCGGGCCCGATGGTCGGGAAGTTCACCGACATCGAGGTCGACCCGCCCTCGATGTAGGCGCGCAGCTTGCCGGCGACGAAGCGACCGATGTCCTGCTGAGCCTCCTCGGTGCTGCCGCCGACGTGCGGGGTGAGGATGACGTTGGACAGCCCGCGCAGCTCGGAGGTGAACGTCTCGCCCTGCCGCTTGGGCTCGACCGGGAAGACGTCGATGGCCGCCCCAGCGACGTGCCCGGACTCGATGTGCCGGCGCAAGGCCACGTGGTCGACCACGAACCCACGCGACATGTTCATGAACATGGAGCGCGGCCGCATCGCGGCAAACTCGTTCTCCCCGAACAGGTCCACGTTGCCCGGGCGCCCGTCGACATGCAATGAGACCACTTCGACCGTGCCAAGCAGCTCGGCCATGCTGCCGCATCGCTGGGCGTTGCCCAGCGCCAACTTGTCCTCGGTGTCATAGAAGTAGACCAGCATGCCCAACGACTCGGCCAGCACCGACAGCTGCGAGCCGATGTTGCCGTAGCCGATGATGCCGAGGCTGCGCCCGCGCACCTCGTGCGAACCCTTGGCGGACTTGTCCCACACACCCGCGTGCATGGCGGCGTTCTTCTCCATCAGCCGTCGCGCCAGGGCGATGATCGACCCGATGGTGACCTCGACGACGCTGCGCGTGTTGGAGTACGGCGCGTTGAACACCGCGACCCCTCGACTGGTGGTCGCGGGCAGGTCGATCTGGTTGGTGCCGATGCAGAAGGCGCCGATCGCCTGCAGCCGCGACGCGGCGCTCAGTACCTTGTCGGTGATGAAGGTGGTCGACCGGATACCCAGCAGGTCGACGCCCTCGATGCGTTCGACCAGGTCCGCCTCGCCGAGCGCCTGCCCGACTGTCTCGACCTCGTAGCCGCTGGCGCGCAACAGCTCGGCCGCGTCGGGGTGGATGTTCTCCAGCAGCAGCGCCTTCATCTGATCGGTCCCCTTCATCGCTCGGCTGGTTCGGTGTCAACCCTACGAGCAGGTGGCGCTCGGCAAGACGGCGCCCTGCCCCTTCGCCGTACCCTCGGGGCGTGGACGACGGCCGCGCGGGCGCACCCACAGCGGGCGCACCCACAGCAGGCACACCCACCGCAGGCACACCCACCGTGGTGCCCGACCGCACCGACCCACGGGGCCTGACGATGATGGTGGGCGGGGTGCCGAGCAGCTACGTCCACCTGAGCGATCCGCTCCGGCTGGAGTTCGAGTACGTGCGCTGGGCCGGTGACCTGATCGACGTCCTACGACCCACAGGCGAGCCGCTGCACACGGTGCACGTCGGTGGTGCCGGCTGCACGCTGGCGAGGTACGTCGCCGCGACCCGGCCCCGCTCGCGCCAGGTGGTGCTCGAGAGCGACCCCGAGGTGATCTCGGTTGCGCGAGCCGCGTTCGGGTACAGCCGGCGCAGCGGCTTTCGGCTGCGCGAGGCCGACGGGCTCGCCGGGCTCGGCGCCCTGCCCGACGGGGCCTTCGACCTGCTGATCCGCGACGCGTTCGTCGGCGAGACCACTCCCCCGCACCTGCAGTCGAGAGCCTTCGTCACGGCGGCGGCGCGGGTCCTAGCCGGCGACGGCGTCTACCTGGCCAACATCGCCGACCGCCCCGGCCTCGGTCTGGCGCGGCGCGAGGTGGCCACGGCGTCCGGGCTCTTCGAGTACGTGGCTCTCGTCGGTGAGACCCAGCACCTGCGTGGGCGGCGCTACGGGAACGTCCTGCTCATCGCCTCGCGCCAGCCTCTGCCGCTCGGCGCGCTGACTCGACGGGTGGTATCTGGGCCGGTGCCGGCCCGGGTGGTGCCGCCGGTGGACGTCCGCGCGCTGTGCGCCGGCGCCGCGCCCTTTAGCTGAGTCTGCCGGCCACCACCTCGCCCACCACCTCGGCCACTGGGGCACCCTGCGGCCACCACCCGGCCACTGGGGCACCCTGCGCCCACCACCTCGGCCACTGGGGCACCCTGCGGCCACCACCCGGCCACTGGGGCACCCTGCGGCCACCACCTCGGCCACTGGGGCACCCTGCGGCCACCACAAGGCCGCGGGGGCACCCAGTGGCCACGCTGTGTGGCAGTGGTGCGCCCCAGGCTGGAGACCGGTACTGCCTGGCCGGTGGCCTCAGGCGGGTACCGCCAGATCGGCGGCGGCCATCCGGCGGGTACCGCCAGATCGGCGGCGGCCATCCGGCGGGTACCGCCAGATGGGTGGGCGTCAGGCGGGCGGGTCCTCGCCTACCGTGTCGTGGCTGCCGGGACGCGCGTCGTCGACGTGCGGGACGTCGTCGGTGGGGTCGCTCGGGCTCAGCAGGCGCTCGACCAGCGGGCCGGCGATGCGCCGAAACAGGCGCCGCTCACGCTGGCGGTCGAGCACCGCGACCTCGAGCTGGTCGGGGCCGAGGGCGCGAGGTTCACCACCGACGGGGTCTTGAGCGAGGACTTCGACGGCGAGCGCCAGCGCCTGCGCCAGGGTCAGACCCGGGCGCCAGCGCTCGGTGAGCGCGGTCGTGATGGACTCGGCCTGCCCACCCATCGCGACGAACCCGCGCTCGTCGTCCACCGAGCCGTCGTACGTCAGGCGGTAGATCTGGTCCAGCTCGGACGACGTCCCCACCTCGGCGACGACAATCTCGACCTCGTAGGGCTTGGACTCCTGGGTGAAGACGGTCCCGAGCGTCTGTGCGTAGGCGTTGGCCAGGCCCCGGGCCGTGACGTCGCTACGGTCGTAGGAGTACCCGCGCAGGTCGGCGTACCGCACGCCGGCGACTCTCAGGTTCTCGAACTCGTTGTACTTGCCGACCGCGGCGAAGGCGATCCGGTCGTAGATCTCGCTGATCTTGTGCAGCGCGCGCGAGGGGTTCTCGGCGACGAAGGCGATGCCGCCGTCGTACGCCAGCACCACGACCGAGCGACCGCGCGCGATCCCCTTGCGGGCGTAGTCCGCCCGGTCCTTCATCAGCTGCTCGGGCGAGACGTAGAACGGCATGTTCATGGCGTGCCCTCCCGCACCGGCCCGGGCGTGGCGCCGCCTGGGTCAACACGACGCCCCTGGACGACGGCGTCGACCACCCCCTGCATGGTGGCCTCGTCGACCCGTCGGTAGCCCTCGGCGTCGACGACTCCGACGACCGGGTAGATGCGCCGGTCCAGGTCCGGTCCACCTGTCGCGGAGTCGTCGTCGGCAGCGTCGTACAGCGCCTCGACGGCCGTGCGCACCGCACCCGCGGCGTCCAACCCCGGGCGCCACAGCTTCTTCAGCGAGCCCCGGGCGAACAGCGACCCGGACCCGACGCTGTGGTGGTGGCGTTCGGCATAGCAGCCCCCGGTGACGTCGTAGCTGTAGATGCGCCCCTGCCCCGTGTCGACGTCGTAACCGGCGAACAGCGGCACCACGGCAAGGCCCTGCATGGCCATGCCCAGGTTGCCGCGGATCATGGTGGCCAGCCGGTTCGCCTTGCCCTCCAGCGAGAGCAGGGTCCCCTCGATCTTCTCGTAGTGCTCGAGCTCGACCTGGAACAGCTTGACCAGCTCGATCGCCAGGCCCGCCGCGCCGGCGATGCCGACGCAGGAGTACTCGTCGGTCCCGAAGACCTTCTCGATCTCCCGATGGGCGATCATGCTGCCCATCGTGGCGCGCCGGTCGCCGGCCATGACCGCGCCGCCGGCGAACTCGACGGCCACGATCGTCGTCCCGTGGGGGGCCTCGGGCACCATGCCGGGCGGAAGGGCGCGCCCACTTGGCAGCAGGTGAGGGTCGTGGGCGGACAGGAAGTCGGCGAAGGACGCCTGCCCGGGGACCAGGTAGGCGCGAGGAAGGCGGCCGCTCGGCCCGAGACTGTCGCTCACTCTCACGACCCTACTCGGGGACATCGGGGTCACACGGCCTGGCTTTGGGAGCACGGCGACCCGAACATTCCCCCGGGCGGCCAGCACACCGGCCACGGCAGGCGTGCCCCCCAGCCAGCTAGATGGCCTATGGTCGAGCTCCGACGGCTCTGAAGCGACACCGAGGGCGGTGCTCATGGCGTCAGCACGCGCCGCCGAGATCCTCGCGCGCTTGTCCCACGGCGCGGACGTCGTGCCCTCCTTGCCACAGCAACTGGTGCTCCACTGCACTGCGGCCCTCTCGGTGACCGGAGTAGCGATCATGTTGATGACCGATGCCGGCCCAGCGGGCGCCGTGGCTGCCTCTGACGGGCCGGCCGAGACCATGGAGGAACTGCAGTTCACCCTGGGCGAAGGGCCGTGCATCGACTGCTCACACACCGGGCGCCCGGTTCTCCAGCCGGATCTCGCGCACACCGGGGGAGCGCGTTGGCCGGTATTCACCGACGGGGCCATCGACGCCGGAATTCGGGCAATCTTCGCGTTCCCGCTGCGCGTGGGGGGAATCCGGCTAGGAGTTCTGGATCTGTACCGGGACCGGCCGGGGGCACTCACCGCTGCGCATCTCGCCGAGGCGCTGTCCTTTGCAGACGCCGCGGTCACCGTCCTCGTGCATCTGCAGGCACACGCCGCAACCGGTCAGGACAAAACCGGCTTATTGCGGGTCATCGAGGACCGGGCTGAGGTTCACCAGGCGACGGGATGGGTCGCCGAGGAGCTGGGAGTAAGTTTGGCTCAGGCCTTGGTGATGCTGCGCGCACGCGCATTCGCCTCGGGGCAGCCCATTGTTGATCTGGCACGCGGAGTCCTCACCGGGACAGTGCGACTCGGTGACGTAGATGACAGCGAGAACCCTAGTCGATGATGATGTTGTTTCCTACGGGCACGTTCTGCAGGGAACATCATCCCAGAAGGGAGCGGCACGTGGACCGGCTAGAACGTCTGGCGCAAGTGTTCGTAGAACTCGCCGACACGCTGGTCGAGGAGTTCGACGTGGTCGACCTGCTCCAGGTGCTGGCCGAGCGCTCCGTCGAGCTCCTGGACGCCGACGCCTCGGGGTTGATGTTGGCGGACCAACGTGGCGACCTGCAGCTCATGGCGTTCACGATGGAGCGAGCGCGTCTGCTCGAGCTCTTCGAGCTGCAGATCCGCGAAGGTCCGTGCCGAGACGCCTACACCACGGGGGCGGCTATCACCAACGTCGAGCTGGTCGACGCCCAAAACCGGTGGCCGACCTTCACCCCAGCCGCCCGCGCGGCCGGTTTCAGCACCACCCACGCGCTGCCCATGCGACTTCGCGGGAACGTCATCGGCGTTCTCAACCTGTTCAGCGAACGGGGTCAGCGGCTCGACGACGGTGACGTCGCCGTGGGGCAGGCCATGGCGGACGTCGCCACCATCGGGTTGCTGCACGAGCGAACCCTGCGCGAACAGACTGCCATCTCCGAGCAGCTCGAAACCGCCCTGCACAGCCGGGTGCTCATCGAGCAGGCCAAGGGGGTGCTGGCTGCCCGCGCCAAGATCTCGGTCGATGAGGCGTTCAACCTGATGCGTCTGCATGCGCGAAGCAACCGCATCACCCTGACCGCGGTGGCCAGTGCCGTCATCGGAGGAACCGTTGACCTCCGGGCCATGACCCGTTCGTGAAGCCGACTGGGGCTTGCCCACCAACGTCTTCCCACGCTGGCCTGCCCTCGGTGTGCAACCTGGCCCGAAGTCACTCCGGGCAAAAGCGCCACAAAACAGCGCATATCCCTCCTGAAACAGCGAAGCGATTGCGGCACGGCACGTCCTGTCCCTATACTCGCTGAAGGCTGGCTCTCGCCTGCTCGCCCCGGACCCTGGCAGCGACTGCAGGATGCGCAAGGGGAAGCGGCACCAGATGAGTTCCGACACGGCCTCACCGGCGTTCGCCGCGCTTGCGGCCACGTGGACTCTCGCGGTCAGCGGTGACCTCGACATCGTCGCGGCTCCGTCCCTTCGACGGTCCCTGGCGTGGGCCGAGCGCCACCAAGGTGCACAGGTGGTCGTCGACCTGTCCGCGGTCACATTCATGGACTGCGCAGGTGTACGGCCACTGCTGGAGACCAAGACTCGTATGGGTGAACGGATCCGCCTGGGCGAAACCTCTGCACAGGTCACGTGGTTCCTGAAGGTGGCGGGCTTGCAAGGCGTGCTGGACCGAACGCGTCACCCGGGCCGCCTTCGCGCGAATGCGGGTTTGGCGCCCGTCGGCGCCGATGAGCCGGACGGGGACCGGCTGACGGCCTTGGAGCTCGCGCTCGCGGACATGCAGGTGGCGATGCGCGAACAGGTGGTCATCGAGCAGGCCAAGGGTGTGCTGATGGGTGCCCACCGATGCAGCCAACGGCAAGCGTGGACGGCCCTGGTGCGGGCCGCCGAAGTTCACCACTTGCACGTCCGGGATGTTGCCGCGGCCGTGGCCGCCGCTGCGGTAGGCCGACCAGACTGCCCACCGGGCGCCGCTGCAGCGGCTGCGCTGCGCTCATTGGGGCCGTCGATCCGTCTTCCTCAGTGAGCGCAGGGCCAGTCCCTCAGCTCGAGGACCCGCGAGGACGCCGGTCGGTTCTGACCACATCGGGCAGCGGGCGCGTGCCAGATGTACCTGCACACACGCCGCAGTCGATCATGCGGACAGGTCCGCGGCAGCGCGCATCAGCTCGCGTGCGACCGGATCCGACACGCTCGCTGCCCGCGCGGACACGACCAGCGCCCACCATGCCTCACCCGGATCGAACGGGCGAACCAGCGCGGCCGCACAGCTGACGCCGTCGCGAAACTCGCCATGCTCGATCACGGGCCACCCCGGGCGCACCTGCACCACCTCGGCCTCGATGCGTCCAACATCAGTCGTTGTTCGGGAAGTAAACGCGCGCAGCCCCTGCTCGGCGAGGTAGTCGCGCCGTCGTTTCGGGCTCATGGTCGCCAGCAGAGCCTTACCGGCGGCGGTTGCGTGCGCCGAGACCGGCAACCCCGACTGAAGATCCTCCAGGTACGGGGAGGCCGGCCCTTCAGCCATCTGCGTGATCACGATCCGGCCTTCGACCACCCGAGCGGCATAGGTGGTGTGCCCGGTCACGGCCGTGAGGTGGGACATCGCGGTTGCGGGGGCGGGAGCCGAGAGCATCGCTAGACCAATGTCTCGGGCACGACGACTGACCTCCGGCCCGGGGACATAGCACCCGTCCACGGTCCGCAGCAGGTAGCCCTCGTAGGCGAGGGTCCGGACCAGGTGGTAGGTCGTGGACAGGTTGAGTCGACAACGCCTGGCAACGGCCTTCACCGCAAGCGGGTGCCCGGCGCGGCTGACCTCCTCGAGCACCCGCAGGGCACGCGAGACGCTTTGCACGAGATCGGAGGGCTGCGTCATCGCCTCCATCGTCGGTGATGGGGGCCGTGGCCACCAGAGTTTCGCCATGGGAAATCTGCGCCCTTCTGCGCCGGCGCGCTGAGTGCTTGCATGGGGGGCGCTCAGGACGTCGACCGTCGCAGGCCGGAGGACCACATGACCGACGCGCTGCCCCAGGTACTCCAAGCACTGGGCGAGGTCTATGACCCCTGCTGCCGCGAGAAGGGCATCTCGGTGGTGGACATGGGCCTGGTGCGGTCGGCCACCATGGACGACGCCGGTCGAACGCGAGTCGAACTCCTGCTCACATCCGGTTGGTGCCCTTTCGCCGCCCGTGTCCTGGATGAGGTCGCTGCGTGCGTGCGAGCGATACCGGGCGTACGCGACGCCGAGGTCGACATCGTGTGGGACGAGGCGTGGAGCACGGATCGTCTGTCTGCCGATGCTGCCCGCAAGCTGCGCTTCTTGCCCAACCCCGCTCAGGTGCCCGACCGCAATGCCTACCTTGCCGTGCACCATCGACCCGCCCCCGCTACTGCCAAGGAGGAAACCCGATGATCGGTGACGCGTTCGTCTTCGACGGGGTTGCACATCCCTTTAACTTCCAGCCCAAGAACGCCTTCGGTACTCCAGGCGAGATGTTCTCCAACCACCTCTACGCGTTCCACGCGACCTTGACTCCGGACGACGAGCCGAAGCTCTCGCCGGAAGCGTTTCTCAAGCAGTGGACCGCCTCGGACATACGGGAGATGGTCTACGACCAGTCGGACACCGACATGCTCGTCGCCATGCCCCTGCCGCTTACCGACCTGTACCGGGACGGCCTGTCGCCGTGGGAGGAGTGCGCCGACCTTGCCTCCCGCGACCCCGACCGGACAGTCTTCTGGGGTTCGGTCAACCCACTTGAGGGACGCAAGGCGCTGGACCTGATGGAGCGACAGGTCGGCGAGTTCAACGCCAAGGCATTCAAGTTCTACAACGTGCGCTACGACTACGGGACGCCGTTCCCCTGGCGAATGGACGATCCGCGGGTTGCCTTCCCGATCTTCGAGAAGGCCCAGGAGCTGGGCGTCAACCTCATTGGCGTACACAAGGGCGTCCCACTCGGCCCCCAACCCATCGAGCACACGCAGACGTGGGACATGGACGGCGCGGCAGCGAACTTCCCGGACCTGAACTTCATCATCTACCACGTCGGACTGCCGTTCATCGACGAGACGTGTTGGCAGCTGATCCGCTATCCCAACCTTTACGCCTCGTTGGCGGCCACGATCAACTTCCTGGTGCGCGCCCCGCGGATGTTCGCCGAGATCCTCGGCAAGCTCCTGTTCTGGTGCGGCGAGGACAAGATCGTGTACGGCAGCGAGGCCCCCATCTTCCACCCTCAGTGGGCGCTGAAGGCGTTCATGGACTTCCAGATTCCCCAGGACCTGTGTGACGGCTACGGATATCCCCAGCTGACCGAACAGGCCAAGCGCAAGATCCTTGGCGAGAACCTGCTGCGCCTGCACGGCATGGACGTCGAGCAGAGCCGGACGCGTCTCGGGCGTACCGCCAGCCACTGACCGTCGGCACCGCAACCGCGTGGGAATGTCCTGACAACCCAACAGTGTTGTGGGCATCGCGGCGACCAAGCCGCAGCCCGTCGCTGCTGGAGAGGACCCCGTGCGTGAGCGTCACCGCCCGTGAACAAGTGGCTGCACCGGGCGCGCCTGAGACGGCTCGGGTTCAGCGAAGAACTCTACGGGTGCTGTTCGCCAGCCAGGTCCTTGGCGGCCTCGGCGTAGGGATTGGAATCGGTGTTGGCAGCCTGCTGACGCAGGACATCTCCGGTTCGGCGACCCTGGCCGGGCTGCCGCAGACGTTCTCCGTGCTGGGGGGCGTCCTGGCAGCCGTCCCCCTGGCCCGGCTGATGACGCGACGAGGACGGCGACCTGGCCTGGCTACCGGCTATGCAGCAGGGGCACTGGGCGCCCTGCTCGTGGTCGCCGCCACGCTGACCAGCTCCCTGACCCTCGTGTTCATCGGAATGGGGCTGTTCGGGACGGCGAGCGCCACGAACCTGCAGGCCCGGTTCGCCGCGACCGACCTGGCCAGAGCCGACCACCGTTCCCGGGCCCTTGCCCTGGTGGTCTGGGCCACGACGGTAGGTGCCGTGGCCGGGCCGAACCTGATGGCGCCCGCGTCGAAGGCTGCCGTGTCGTCGGGCCTGCCTGCGTACGCCGGACCCTTCGGCTGGTCCGTCCTGTCCTTCGGCCTCGCCGCGGCCCTGCTGCTGGTGGCTCTGCGCCCCGACCCCATGCGTCTCGCGCAGGCCATCGACCGCGCAGACGGCGTCCGAGTTGTGCGTGCGTCGGTACGTGAGTCGTTCGCCGCGATCCGCCGCTCGCCGAACGCCGTTCTCGGGCTGGCGTCGGTCGCGGTCAGCCACACGGTCATGGTCGCCATGATGGTCATGACGCCGGTTCACATGAACGCGGTAGGGATGGGCCAGCTCGACATCATCGGCCTGGTGATCAGCGCCCACATCGCCGGCATGTACGCCTTCGCACCGGTCGTGGGATGGGTCTCGGACCGCATCGGCCGACTGCGGACGAGCGCCGTCAGCTGGGCGGTCTTGTTGGCAGCCGCGGCGTTGGCCGGCACCGCCGGTCCCGGCGGCCAGGCCCAACTTGGCGCCGGGCTGTTCCTCTTGGGACTGGGTTGGTCTTTCGGCCTCATCTCGGGTTCGACGCTCGTCAGCGAGTCGGTCCCGGCCGACGTGCGCACCGGCGTCCAGGGCAGCTCCGACCTGGTCATGGGTCTGTGCGGCGCCGGGGGCGGCGCGCTGGCCGGTGTCGTGGTTGGGACCGTCGGGTACGGGGCGCTCAGCGCGCTCGCGGCAGCCTTGGTGACCGTGCTCGTCGGCTTCGCCGCCGTCGGCTGGTGGAACGCCCGCGCGGGGCGCCGGGTTCTGCGGGTGACTCAATGACAGGCAGCGATTCAATGACCGGTAGCGACCCGATCAGCTGAGCGGCGCACGTCTCGGCGCTTACTGGCCGCCCTTTTGGACGAACGCGCGGACGAAGTCCTCGGCGTTGGCCTCCAGCACCTCGTCGATCTCGTCCAGAACCGCGTCGATGTCGTCGTCCAGCCCCTGCGCGGTCGCTGCGCCGGCCGGGACCGGCGCCGGTGCCTCGTCGGGTGGGTCGTCGCGCCGTTGTGGGCGCTGCTGCTCCTGGCCGGGCATACCAACCTCCGTCGTTGCGGGTCGTGCCAACCACAGTAGACGCGCGTACCGATCAGCGACAGCGCGACGCGCTCGCGGTCACCTCGCGCCGAGCGCCAGCATCAGCTCGGACGCCGTCGCGCAGCCGTCGATCAGGTCGCCGACCGCGTCGCGACCACCCCGCAGCGGTTCGAGCATGGGCACCCGTTGCAGGGACTGCCTGCCCGGCAGGTCGAAGATCACCGAGTCCCACGAGGCCGCCGCCACCTCACGCCCGTACTTGGCAAGACACCGACCGCGAAAGTAGGCCCGGGTGTCCTCCGGCGGATCGGTAACCGCGCTCGCCACGGCACTGTGCTCGATCAACCGCTCGACGCGTCCGCGGGCCACCAGGCGATGAAACAGTCCCTTTTCGGGCCGGACGTCGCTGTACTGCAGGTCGATGAGAGACAGTCGTGGTGCGTCCCACGAGAGACCCTCACGCTCACGGAAACCTTGCAGGAGAGCCAGCTTGGCCACCCAGTCCAGCTCGGCGGCGCACTGCATGGGGTCGGTCTCCAAGCGGGTCAGCACCGACTCCCACCGGGTGAGCACCTCAGCGGTGTCCACGTCGACGTCCGCGCCGAACCGGGTGCCGACGTACGCGCTGGCCTGCTCGAAGTACGCCCACTGCAGCTGGACGGCCGTGAGCCGGGTGCCGTCGCGCAGCGTGACCAACGTCTGCAGCGTGGGGTCGTGCGAGACCGCGCGCAAGGTGGCCACGGGGTGCTCGACCGACAGGTCGCGCGTGATGGCCCGGTCCTCGACCATGGCCAGCACCAGGGACGTCGTGCCCATTTTCAGCAAGCTGGCGACCTCGCACAGGTTGGCGTCGCCGATGATGACATGCAGGCGTCGGTACTTGTCCGCCAAGGCGTGCGGCTCGTCGCGAGTGTTGACGATCGGACGCTTCAGGGTCGTCTCCAGGCCCACCTCGACCTCGAAGAAGTCGGCGCGCTGGGTGAGCTGGTAGCCGGGG
Source organism: Kineosporiaceae bacterium (assembly GCA_027345905.1). Lineage (GTDB taxonomy): Bacteria > Actinomycetota > Actinomycetes > Actinomycetales > Angustibacteraceae > DAIETC01. Next base: position 14,873 of record DAIETC010000239.1, read on the forward strand.
CGTTCGCTCTCGGTGCCGATACCGACCCGGCCCGCCCCGGCAACCACCTGTCGGGAGACGAAGAACGGCACGAGGTGGCGCACGATGTCAGCGAACGGCGTTGCCCGGCTCATCAGGTAGTTCTCGTGCGTGCCGTAGGACGCGCCCTTGCCGTCGGTGTTGTTCTTGTAGAGGTTGACCGGCGTCGCTTCGGGAGTGCGCGCGATCGCCTCGACCGCCAACGCCATGATGCGTTCGCCGGCCTTGTCCCACCTCACCGCGGCCCGCGGTGAGGTGACCTCCGGCGAGCTGTACTCGGGATGGGCGTGGTCGACGTACAGGCGCGCACCGTTGGTGAGGATGACGTTCGCCAGGGTCGGGTCGTCCTCGTCCGTCAACGCGGCAGGGTCGGCGCTGGCCCGGTCCAGCTGGTAGCCGCGGGCGTCACGCAAGGGCGCCTCGTCCTCGTAGTCCCAGCGCGCTCGACCGGCCAGCGCGCCCAGCGGCTGGGCATAGGCGTTGACCACCTGCCCGGACAGCACCATCGGGTTCGCGCTGGGGTCGCCGGGCGCGAGCACGCCGTACTCGGTCTCGATGCCCATCACGCGTCGCACGCTCACCCACCGAGACTATGTCCCTGCGCCTCGCCACTTGTGCCCGCGTAGGCTGATGGGGCGATGATCACCACCCAAGACGCCCCTCGCGCCCGCAGCAGCTTTCGGACGACGGCCCTGGCCTTCGTGGCCGACCTGCTCGTCGTGCTCGTGTTCGTCGCGATCGGGCGGCGCAACCACGCCGAGGGCGTCACCGCCGCAGGCGTCGTCGCGACGGCGTGGCCGTTCGCGGCCGGTACGACCGTCGGCTGGGCCGCGGCACGCGCGTGGCGGGCGCCGACGTCCGCGCTGGCGAGCGGCGTGCCCGTCTGGGTGACCACGATCGCCGTCGGCATGGTGCTGCGCCGCGTCAGCGGCGAGGGCACGCCGATCTCGTTCGTGATCGTGGCCAGCGTGTTCCTCGGCACGTTCCTGGTCGGCTGGCGAGCGGTCGCCGGCTGGCTGCGCCGGCGTGGCTGAGACCGTCCAGACGCACCTGTGCGGCTGGATGGTCCTGCAACGCGGGGACGGCACGGTGCTGCTGGCCCGGCGCAGCGGGGTGCGCTACGGCGAGGGCCTGTGGGGCCTGCCAGGCGGGCACGCCGGGCTGCGCGAGAGCTGGGCCGCGGCGGCCGTGCGCGAGACCAACGAGGAGGGCGGGGTCAGGGTTGAGCCCGCTGACGTCGTCCCGCTCGGTGTGCAGCGCTACGTGGACGGTGGGTACGCCGGCGTCGACGCGTTCTTCTTGGCCCGGCGATGGCAGGGCGAACCGGCGCCGGTCTCGGAGTGCTCCGAGGTCGCCTGGGTGGACCCCGCGCAGCTACCGGCCGACGCGCTGGCGTGGCTCGGGCCCAGCCTGCACAGACTTCTGCGGCAAGGGATCTGGCTGGACGAGCAGCTCTAGAGGTACTGACCGGTGTTGGCGACGGTGTCGATCGAGCGGCCCGGTTCGGTGCCCTTCTTGCCGGTGACCAGCGTGCGGATGTAGACGATCCGCTCGCCCTTCTTGCCCGAGATGCGCGCCCAGTCGTCGGGGTTGGTGGTGTTGGGCAGGTCCTCGTTCTCCTTGAACTCATCGACACAGGACTCCAGCAGGTGCTCGACCCGGATCCCGCGCTGCCCGGTGCTCAGAAAGTCCTTGATCGCCATCTTCTTGGCCCGGTCGACGATGTTCTGCACCATGGCCCCGGAGTTGAAGTCCTTGAAGTACAGGACCTCCTTGTCCCCGTTGGCGTACGTGACCTCCAGGAACCGGTTGTCGTCGATCTCGGAGTACATCCGCTCGACGGTGCGCTGGATCATGGCGTCCACCGTGGCCTGCGCCGAGTTCCCGTTCTCCGCGAGGTCACCGGCGTACAGCGGCAGGTCGGCGGTGAGGTACTTGCTGAAGATGTCCCGGGAAGCCTCGGCGTCCGGGCGGTGGATCTTGATCTTCACGTCCAGCCGGCCCGGGCGCAGGATGGCCGGGTCGATCATGTCCTCGCGGTTCGAGGCACCGATGACGATGACGTTCTCAAGCCGCTCGACACCGTCGATCTCGGACAGCAGCTGCGGCACGATCGTCGTCTCGACGTCGGAGCTGACCCCCGACCCGCGGGTGCGGAACAGCGAGTCCATCTCGTCGAAGAACACGACGACGGGGGTGCCGTCGGACGCCTTCTCGCGGGCCCGCTGGAAGATCAGCCGGATGTGCCGCTCGGTCTCACCGACGTACTTGTTGAGCAGCTCGGGGCCCTTGATGTTCAGGAAGTAGGACTTGCCGAGCGGTTGACCGGTGATCTCGGCGACCTTGCGGGCCAGCGAGGCGGCGACGGCCTTGGCGATCAGGGTCTTGCCGCAGCCCGGCGGCCCGTACAGCAGTACGCCCTTGGGGGCGCGCAGCTTGTGCTCGCGGAACAGCTCGGGGTGCAGGTAGGGCAGCTCGACGGCGTCGCGGATCTGGTCGATCTGGTTCCCCAGGCCCCCGATGTCCTCGTAGCCGATGTCGGGGACCTCCTCGAGGATGAGCTCCTCTACCTCGGCCTTGGGGATGCGTTCGTAGACGAAGCCGGCGCGCACGTCCAGCAGCAGCCCGTCCCCGACGCGCATGGGCTGCTCTCGCAGCGACCGGGCGATCCGGGCCACCCGCTCCTCGTCCGCGTGCCCGACCACGAGAACCCGCTCGTCGCCGAGCCGCTCCTTGAGCGTCACCACCTCGCCGACCTGTTCGAAGTCCAGCGCGCGGACGACGTTCATGGCCTCGTTCAGCAGCACCTCGCGGCCCGGTGTCAGATCCTCGGCCGGCAGCGTCGGGCTGACCGCGACCCGCAGCTTGCGACCCCCGGTCAGGATGTCGACCGTGCCCTCGTCGACAACCTCGACGACGGTGCCGAAGCCGCTAGGCGGCTGGGCAAGCCGGTCGACCTCGCTCTTGAGCGTCACGATCTGTTCGCGGGCCGCCTTCAGGGTGCTCACCAGGCGTTCGTTCTGTGTCGAGGTGGACTCCAGCGTCGCCTGCAGCTGCTCGACGCGGCGCTCCAGCTCGCGGGCGTGTGAGGGTGAGTCGGCGAGCCGGCGGCGCAGCGCGGCCACCTCGTCCTCCATCAGCCGAAGCTGGCGGCCCAGATCGACCACTTCGCGTTGGCGTGCGTCGTCGGCAGTCATCTCACGCGCCCTTCCATCGGCGACCCAGGATCTGACCCTAACCCGCTCCCGGCTCGGGTGCCTCGCGCGAAACGCCGACGTCACGTCGGATGCGGCGAACCTTCTTGTCCGACACGGCCCGCTCGCCCAGGGCCTGAGCCGACCAGTCGTCGCTGTCGTACCCCTTGGCCGGACGCCGGCGCCGCAGCGGCGGGCGCACGCCGGCTGCCAGCCGCCGGGTCGTGACAAGGAAGCCGGTGTGCCCCACCATCCGGTGCTGCGGGCGCACGGCCAGCCCCTCCAGGTGCCAGCCGCGCACCAGCGACTCCCAGGCCTGCGGTTCGGTGAACTCCCCGTGCGCCCGGGCCGCCTCACCGACCCGGGACAGCTGGGTCGTGGTGGCCACGTAACAGATCAGCACTCCCCCAGGCGCCAGCGCGGAACCCACCTGGTCCAGGCACTCCCAGGGCGCGAGCATGTCGAGCACGACCCGGTCGATGCTGGCGGGCTCGGCCACCTCGCCCAGCCGGTCCTGCAGGTCGCCGACCTCCAGGCGCCACGCCGGGTGGGGTGCGCCGAAGAACTCCTCGACGTTGGCGCGCGCGATGTCGGCGAAGTCGCTGCGCCGTTCGATGCTCAGGAGCGACCCGTGCTCGCCGACCGCGCGCAGCAAGGACATGGTCAGGGCGCCGGAGCCCACACCGGCCTCCACGACGCGGGCGCCGGGGTAGATGTCGGCCATTGCCACGATCTGGCCGGCGTCCTTGGGGTAGACCACCGCGGCGCCGCGCGGCATGGACAGCACGTAGTCGGCGAGCAGAGGGCGCAGCGCGAGGTACTCGACGCCGCCGGTGTTGGTCACCACGCTGCCTTCGGGCCGGCCGATGAGCTCCTCGTGGGCGAACCAGCCGGCATGGGTGTGGAAGGAGCGACCGGGGGCCAAGGTGATCGTGTGCAGGCGCCCCTTCGGGTCGGTGAGCTGCACCCGATCGCCCACGGCCAGCGGACCACGGCGGCGGTCGACCCCGAACGCCCCGTGCCGGTCCAGGTCCGGGGCCGGGTCCGGGTCCGGGTCCGAGGCCATGGGCCAGGAGTCTAGGACCCCGAGTCGGTAATGGTTGGGCCGGCCCGGAGCGGCGGTCGGGCCGGCCTGGGGCCGTGGTGGCGTGCTGAGGGCCGTGCCTGGTGCTGGGCGGCGTCTGCCGCGCGGGGAACCCTGAG
>DAIETC010000243.1 GCA_027345905.1 Kineosporiaceae bacterium
CCGGGGCGCCTGACGTTCATCGCCCGCATGGGTGCGGGCGCGGTGCGCGATGCGCTGCCGCCGCTGGTCGAGACCGTCACGGAGGCCGACGGCCAGGTGCTGTGGGTGTGCGATCCCATGCACGGCAACACCTTCGAGTCGCCCAGCGGCTACAAGACCCGGCGTTTCGACGACGTCATCGATGAGGTGCGGGGCTTCTTCGAGGTGCACAAGTCGCTCGGGACGGTGCCCGGGGGAGTGCACGTCGAGCTGACGGGGGACGACGTGACCGAGTGCCTCGGCGGCTACGAGGACATCGACGACGCCGCGCTCGCGACACGCTACGAGACCGTGTGCGACCCCCGGCTGAACCACCAGCAGAGCCTGGAGATGGCGTTTCTGGTGGCCGAGATGCTCGCCGCCCGATGACCCCGGTCGACCTGCGCAGCGACACCGTCACGCGCCCCCGCGCCCGGATGCGCGCCGCGATGGCGGACGCCGAGGTGGGCGATGACGTCTACGGCGAGGACCCGAGCGTCAACCGGCTCGAGGCGCGGGTCGCCGAGCTGCTCGGGCACGAGGCCGGGCTGTTCACCGCCACCGGCTCCCTGGCCAACCAGCTCGGCCTTCGCCTGCTCGTGCCGCCCGGCAGCGAGCTGCTGTGCGAGCAGAACGCGCACGTCGCACGCGCCGAGCTGGGCGCCGCGGCGGTCTTCAGTGGAATCACGACCCGCACCTGGCCCAGCGTCGACGGGCGGCTCGTGGCCGACGTCCCGCTGTCGATGATGGAGCCGGACGCCGGCCCGTACCTCGTCTCGACCGCGGCCATCGCGCTTGAGAACACCCACAACTTCGGCGGCGGCAGCGTGCAGCCCCTGGCGCAGGCCCAGGCGCTGCGGGCCGGCGTGGAGGGCACGGGGGTCGGGCTGCACCTGGACGGCGCTCGGCTGTTCAACGCCCACGTCGCCACCGGCGAGCCGCTGCAGGCGTGGGGCCGGTTGTTCGACACGGTCTCGGTGTGCCTGAGCAAGGGACTCGGAGCGCCGGTCGGATCGGTGCTGGTGTCCTCGGCCGACGCCATCGCGCGCGCCCGGGTCTGGCGCAAGCGCTATGGCGGCGGCATGCGGCAGGTGGGGGTCCTGGCCGCGGCGGGGCACTACGCCCTCGATCACCACGTCGAGCGCCTGGCCGACGACCACGCACACGCAGCGGCCATCGCGGCGGCCTGTGCCGCGGCCCGGCCGGGGGTCGTCGACCCCGCCGCGGTGCAGACCAACATCGTGCTGCTCGACCTGCGCGGGTCGGGGCTCGGCGCTGGCGAGCTGGTCGAGCGCGCTCGCGGCGAGGGCGTGCTGGCCTCGGCCTTCGGGCCGGACCGCGTGCGCCTGGTCACCCACCTGGACATCGACGACGACGACGCGGACCGTGCCGCGGCGGTGCTGGCCCGGCACCTGTCCGGCTAGTGGCTTCTGGGAGGATTCTGGGGTGAGCCGGCCGGACGAGCACGCGCTCCCCCCGGGGCAGCGACCGGCCGCGGGCTGGCCGGTTCTGCACTACGGGCCGGTGCCCCGGCTGCGTCCGGACACCTGGGACCTGAGCATCGCCGGCGCGACCGCAGACGGTGGGACGCACACGCTGGACGCGAGCGACCTGGGGCGGCTGCCGCGGGCCCAGGTGGTGGGTGACCTGCACTGTGTCACCCGCTGGAGTGTGCCGGACTGCCTGTGGGAGGGGGTCCTGGCCCGCACCCTCCTGGACCTGTTCCCGCCGTTGGACTCGGTGCGCGACGTCATGGTGTGGGCCGAGTACGGGTACTCGGCAAACCTGCGCCTGGAGGACCTCGCCTCACCGCGGGCCGTGTTCGCCACGCACTGCAACGGTGAACCGCTCACTGCCGAGCACGGCTGGCCGCTGCGCCTCGTCGTGCCGCACCTGTACGCCTGGAAGGGCCCGAAATGGGTGCGCGGCATCGAGTACCTCACCGAACCGGCCCGCGGATTCTGGGAGAAGCGCGGCTACCACCGTCACGCCGACCCGTGGCGTGAGGAGCGGTACTCCTACCAGGAGTGAGGCAGCGTTGTGGGGTTGCGGGGAATGGGCCTCCAACCGGCTACGCGATCCGTATCGTGGGAGCGGTCGTCGACGTCAGGAGAGGCACTTGCTCGTGGAAGCCCTTGGTGACCGGGCCACCGCGGTCCTGCGCGCCGTTGCCGAACGGGACGTCGCAGCGACCGCCGCCGCGCTCCAGGGGGCAGCGTTCACCGTTTCGCCGCTGGGATGGACGCAGAGCGACCCGGCCGCAGCCGCTGCGGCGCTCGAACGGGTCTGGACGGCGTTGCCGGACTTGGTCGTGCGGACCGTGCGGACCTACCCCGGAGCGGATCTGGTGGCCATCGAGCTGGTGGCCGAGGGGACGTTCCTGGCGCCCTTCGGGGACTTGGCGCCGACCGGCCGCCGGGTGCTGGTCCACGGTCGAGCCGTCGCCCGTGGGGTCGAAGGCCGGCTCACCGAGGTGAGCGTCGCCTTCAACCTGGACGCGGCGCTGGAACAGCTGGGAATCCGGCGCAGCACCGCGAGCGCGACCAAGGGCGCTGGTGTGGGGCTGCTCGGGTTCGAGCTGGCCGACGAGCAGTGGTGGCAGGCCGAGCGCACGCTGCGCACCGAACCAGCACACCCGAAGGGGGGCGGGCCGCGACGTCGCCGGCTGCTCGCAGCGTTCACGGCCTTGGTCCTGCTGGGAGCGGCAGGGGCCGCGGCCGTCGTCCTGACCGGTCGAGACGGGTCGGGCCCCAAAGGCGCTGCGCTGGTCGCGGCGTCGCCCACCAGCACACCAGCACCGGGGCCCAGCCAGCCGCCGACGGCCACCGCCACGGCCACAGCCACGGCGAGCGCAGTGCCCATCCAGCCTCGCCAGCCCGTGCGCCTGGACAGCACCTTGCTCTTCGCGCTGGACAGCGCCACGTTGCGGGCCCAGGCGATCCCCGCCCTGGACGCGCTTGCTGCTCGGATCAAGGCCGCGAACCGGGCGGGTACGGTCACCGTCATCGGGTACACCGACAATCTCGGGACGGTGCAGCACGCCCAAGAGCTATCCCAGGCCCGGGCCGCCGCGGTGGCGAACGTCCTGCGCGAGCAGCTGAGCGGCCTGCCGCTGCAGATCAAGGCACAGGGGGCCGGCATGGCCAGGCCGGTCGCGCCCAACACCAACGAGGCCAACCGCGCGAAGAACCGTCGCGTCGAGGTCACCTTCACGACCAGCTGAGCTGGCGGATCCCGAGAGTTCGGGGCGGGCTCAGACGACGGTGAGGGTGATGGTGGCCCCGGGCCGGACCTGTTGCCCCGCGTCGGGAGTCTGGAACCGGACGGTGCCGAAGAAGCCACCGAACGCCTTCTGCACCACCACGGTGAAACCCTTGGACTGCAACAGTTTCGTCGCCTGGTCGATCTGGCTGCCGATGACGTTCGGGACCGGCACCAGCTTGGGCCCCTTGGACACCACGAGCGCCACGCTGGTGCCGCGGAACCCCGTCCCGGACGACGGCACCTGGCTGATCACGTCACCCGCGGGGACGGTGTCGCTGTACGCCTGCTTGGCGCTGACCACGAAACCGGCCTGGGTGAGCGCGGCCTGGGCGTCCGTGGCAGCGGCACCGACGTAGCTGGTGACCGGAATCGGCTGGGGGCCCTTGCTGACGACCAGGTCGACGGGGGTGCCGGCTCGCTCTTGCTGGCCGCTGGCGGGGTTGCTGGAGAGCACCTTGCCCGCGGCGACGTTGTCGTCGTAGACACGAGTGATCTTGCCCACGGTCAGGCGGTTGTTGGCCAGCGCCTCACGGGCGGTGGCTTCGCGCAGACCGGCGAGACGTGGGACGGCGTGGCGCTCGGGCCCACGCGAGATGACCAGCGCCACCGTGCCGCCGTTGCGCACCCGAGAGCTGGGGTCGGCGCTGATCACCGCACCGCTGGGCACGGTCTAGGAGTACTCCGTCGTGCTGGTGCTGGCCAGGCCCGCCTTGTGCAGGGCGGCCTCGGCGTCCGCCAGCTGCAGGCCCCGGACATGGGGGACGGCGGTGTACGCGCCCGGCCCGGCGCCGACGTACCAGGCGGCGCCCCCGAGCAACGCAAGCAGCACGAGCGTGACGAGCCCGGTCAGCAGCCCCTTGCGGCTGCGGCGGGCGGTGGGCTGGCGGACAGCGAGCAGGCTGGTGTCGGCGCTGGGCGCCGCACGCCGGCCCAGAGCCACCGTGGACGCGTCGGGGTCGGCGGGCCGGGCCTGCGCCACAGGCCGGGCGTCCAGGGCCTGCGCACTGGTCCGTCGCCGCGCCTCGCGGACCAGCATCAGCAGCTCGCGCGCGTCGACCGGACGCTGCGCCGGGTCACGGGCCGCGGCGGCCAGGACGATCTCGTCGAGCTGTGGTGCGATGCCGCCAGCCCGGGTCGAGGGCGCGGGCACGTCGGCGTGCACGTGCTGGTAGGCGACCTGCATGGCGGTCTCGCCCTCGAACGGCTTGCTGCCGGTGAGCATCTCGAACAGCAGCACACCGGCCGCGTAGACGTCGCTTCGCGCGTCGGCGACGCCATGCTCGACCTGCTCGGGGGACAGGTAGGCGACGGTGCCCAGGAGCACGCCGGTCCGGCTGGAGACCGTGCTGGTACTCACTGCGCGGGCCAGGCCGAAGTCCGCGACCTTCACCCGGCCGTCGTCGGCCAGCAGCACGTTCTCGGGTTTGACGTCGCGGTGCACAATGCCCGAACGATGCGCCGCCGCCAGCGCGTCGAGCACCGGCTCGAACAGGTCGAGAGCCTCGCGCGCCGTCAACGGCCCACGCTCACGCATGAGGTCGCGCAGGGTGCGGCCGGGCACAAACTCCATCGCCAGGAACACCACACCGTCGTCGTCACCCTGGTCGAACACCTGGACGATGCCGGGGTGGCTCAGCCCGGCCGCCGAGCGAGCCTCGCGGATGAACCGGCTCACGAAGTCGTCGTCACTGGACAGACCGGCGTGCATGACCTTCAGGGCCACCTGGCGGTCCAGCCGCTCGTCGACGGCCAGGTAGACGGTCGCCATCCCCCCGCGGGCGATGCGCGAACGCACGGTGTACCGACCGTCGAGGCGGCGACCGACCAGGGGGTCCAAGACCTGCACGTCCACCCCAGCGAGTCTACGGTCGCCTTCGCCGCGGCCCGGGGACGCCGTCTGTGGGGGTGTGCGCGCCGTCGTGGGCATCAGGCAAATCGGGCGCGCAGCAGTTTCACGCTGCGCACATAGCTCTTGGTGTCGGCGAACATGCCGCGGCTCTGCACCGAGCCCAGGCCCTGGTAGTAGCCCCCGATCGCATGGTCGAGGTTGCTTGTGCCGCGGGTCAGGGCCTTGAGGATGACCACGCCGGCGGTGACGTTGTCGCGGGTGTTCAGCAGGTCCAGGTGCCGGCCCACGAGCTGGCTGGCCCACTGGCCCGAGGAGGGGATGACCTGCATGACACCGATCGCGTTGGCGACCGAGACCTGGCGCTGGTTCCAGCCGGACTCCTGGTAGGCCACGGCCAGGGCGAGCGCCGGGTCGACGCCGTACTGGCGCGCGGTGCGCGAGATCAGACCGCGGGTGGCTTCGGGGCCGGGGACCGCGCGGCTGGCCAGTCGGTTGCGGTTGGCCGAGGCGGCGTTGACGGTGCTCGCGGGGTAGGTGCGGCCGGCGAAGCTGTTGGCCGGCGCCACCCGCACGGGCACCGCCAGCACCTGGCCGGGCACGATCGTCGAGGTCAGCCGCAGCCGGTTGGCCTTCAAGATCGCCGCCACGCTCGACCTGCTGCGCGCCGCGATCGCGCTGACCGTGTCGCCGCTGCGCACTCGGTAGTGCTGGATGCGCAGTCCGGTGGACGCCGAGCGGCTGGCCTTGGCGCGGGATCTGACCACCCGCAGCGGCAAAGTGAGGTGCTGGCCGACGTAGATCTGGGCGTAACGGTTCAGGTGGTTCCGGGCGCGGATCGTGGCCTCGGGCACCCCGAAGTGCTGGGAGATCTGGCTGACGGTGTCGCCGCTGCGCACGGTGTAGCGGGCCAACCGGAACTGCGGGCGGCGCTGGGCGGGGTGGGCGGACGCCCGCGGCACCCGGATCCGCGAGCCGGCCCGGATCAGGTGACCGCCGTCGCGCAGGTGGTTGGCGCGCACCAGCGTGCGGACGTCGGTGCGGTGCTGGGCGGCGATGGCGAACAGGGTGTCGCCCGGACGCACCGTGTAGACCGCCCATCGCCCGTTCGTGGCGCCGAGCAGCATGGGCACACCGGCCGTGGCAAGCGCAGCGATGATCACGGGCATTTGAGTCTCTCCAGCGCTGGGACGGTTGTGACTAACGTGACGGTAGTGGCGCAAGGGGAAACTACACGAAATCCGTTGCATAGGGCTACTTACACCGATGTAATTCGTTTCTCTCGCGTGCCCCGCCGCAGGTTCTTCATGGCAGGCTGGGTGTCATGACCGATCTGGACGAGCTGGTGGACGAGTGGCTGACGTTGCCTGACATCGCCGCCCGGCTGGACCTCAAGGTGACCTTGGTGCGCCGGCTGCTGCAGGAGCGCCAGCTGATCGGCGTGCGCCGCGGGGAGCGCAACGTCCTGAGCGTTCCGGCGGCGCTGCTGGGCCCGCAGGGACCCCTGCCCGAGCTGCCCGGCACCCTGACCGTCCTGGCCGACGCGGGCTACGGTGACGACGAAGCCCTGCGGTGGCTGTTCACGCCGGACGACAGCCTGGCCGGCGGCAGCCCGATCGGGGCGTTGCGCGCCGGGCACAAGACGGAGGTCCGCCGAAGGGCGCAGGCCCTGGCGATCTGATCCGGTGCGCCATCTCGGGTACGTCGCGATGCTGGCCTTCTGCGTGCTCGGCACCCTGCCGCTGGAGCTGGTGCTGCACCTGGGGGTCTACCGGCGGCTGCGTCGCCTCGCCCTGACGCTGCTCCCGGTGCTGGTGGTGTTCGTCGGCTGGGACCTGTACGCGATCAGCCGGGGGCAGTGGCGCTTCGACCCCGCCCAGACCCTTGGCATCGTGCTGCCCGGCGCCCTGCCCATCGAGGAGCTCGCCTTCTTCGTGGTCGTCCCGCTCGCGGCCGTGCTGACCCTGGAGGCCGTGCGCGCCGTCCGTGGCTGGCCGTTGGGAGACGAGCCGCGGTGACCTACACCGAGCTGTGCCTGCTGGCGGTGGTGGCCTCGGTGCTGCTCGACCTGCTGGTCCTGCGCACCAGGCTGGTCACGCGCCGGGTGTTCTGGGCGTCGTACGCGATCATCCTGGTGTTCCAGCTGGTCACCAACGGCTTGCTGACCGGGCGCTCAATCGTGACCTACGCCGCGTCCGGGGTCGTCGGTGGCTCCCGGCCCGTCCTGCTCGGCTCGGGACGGGTGTTCTACGCGCCCGTCGAAGACCTGGCTTTCGGGTTCTCGCTGGTGCTGCAGACGTTGTCGTGGTGGGTGTTCTGGGGCCGGCGCGGCGTGCAGCCCAGCCTCACGCCGTCCGCCACCGGCCGGCCTCGTGGCGTGCGGCAGCGGCCCTGACCAGCGCGGGCAGCGCAACGGCCGCGCGGCGCCGGTTCGGCACGCTCACCCTGCCGCGCAGCACCTGGTAGCCGGCGCGCTCGACCTCGTCGAGGATCTCGCCGTAGAGGCGCAGGGCCGTCTGCAGGCACGGCCGGCTCTGCGGCGCGACCATCGAGATCCCGTCCTGGGCTGCGGCGTACAGGTCTCGGGTGCGCTCGATCTCGAACGCGAGCAACGCGCGGATGCCGGGAGTGACCACGCCGGCGCGCAGGTCCGCCTCGGTGACGCCAAAGCGCGCGAGGTCCTCACCGGGCAGGTAGACGCGCCCGCGGCGCAGGTCCTCACCGACGTCGCGGATGAAGTTGGTCATCTGGAACGCCTCACCCAAGGTGACTGCCTTGCCCTGCGCGTGCGGCGTCAACGCGCCGAGCACCGGCAGCATCATCAGGCCGATCACCCCCGCCGACCCCCACATGTAGCCGCGCAGGGCGTCGTAGGTGTCGTAGCGGGTCACCTCGATGTCGGTGCGCATCGCGGCCAGGAAGTCCTCGAACAGGGCGCGCTCCAAGCCGAGCACGCGGGCGGTGTGCCCCGCGGCCGCGATGACCGGGTCCGGCGAGGTCCCCGTGTCCAGGTCGGCCAGCGCCGCCTGGCTCCACGTGAGCAGCCCCTGCGGGTCCGGGGCGGTCAGCGAGTCGATGAACTCGTCCGCCCACCTGCTGAAGGCATAGAGGGCGTACACGTGCGGGCGCCGGTCGGGTGGCAGCAGCAGGGCGGCCAGGTAGTACGTCTTGCCGTACTCGGCGTTGACCCGACGGCAGAACTCGTAGGCGGCGCGCAACGGGGGGTCGGTGATGCCAGCCGCATCCAGAGCCCGCAGGTGCGGCCGTGCCTTCACAGGCAGATTGTCCCGGGTTCGGCCCGCGCTGCGCGCGGCGGGTGCGCGACACGTTGCCTGCCGGGCGTTCGCGGTTAGCATCAGCGGGTCAGCGCCAGGCGCGCGATCGGTAGGTGGGGTCGCGGCCCAGCACGCGCTCGGCCGCCAGCCGTCCCGACACCAGCACCATGGGGACGCCGACCCCGGGCTGGGTGCCCGAACCGGTGAACACCACGTTCTCACCCCAAAGGTTGCCGGGGCGAAACGGCCCGGTCTGGGCGAAGGAGTGGGCCGCGGCGAACGGGGCGCCGCGCTCCATGCCACGCCGCGCCCAGTCCAGCGGGGTCGTCACGTCCTCGACCTGGATGCCGTCGGCGAAGTCGTCGTAGCCGCGGGCCTGCAAGGTGCGCAGCACATGCTCGCGGTAGGCCGGAGCGACCCGCGTCCAGTCCACGTCGCCGTCCAGGTTGGGTGTGGGAAACAGGACATAGAAAACCGACCGCCCGTCGGGCGCCAGCCTCGGGTCGCTATGGGTCGGGTTGGAGACCAGGAAGGAGGGGGCGCTCATCAGCGCGCCGCCGGTGAGCTCGTCGAACACCCCGCGCCAGCTGCGCCCGAAGTGGATGTTGTGGTGCGC
>DAIETC010000244.1 GCA_027345905.1 Kineosporiaceae bacterium
GTGGCGGTGCCAGGTTAGCGAGCGCCGCAGACAACGCCCGCGTTCAGCGGTCAGCGAACCGGCGTGTCAAGGTGGCCCGGGGAACGAACGAGGGTGCTTCACTGTTCTCTAAGCGGATGGATGATGTCCGCCTAGCCGCACCCGGGCAGACTGGACGAGACGAAGGAAGGTGTCGTGAACACGACTCTGGCGACCAGCCCGCTCAACGTCGCTGACCGCTGCGACCGCTGCGGCGCCCAGGCGTATGTACGGGTCATGCTCGCCAACGGTGGTGAGCTGCTGTTCTGCGCTCACCACGGCCGCGAGCACACACCCGCGCTGAACAGCGCCGAGGCGACGATCCAGGACGAGTCCGACCGACTGCATGCCCAACAGGCGCGCAGCACGAGCTCCCCGCCCTCCCCGCCCAGCTGAGGCCGGACCCACCCGGCAAGCGGGCTGACGTGAAGGGCCCCGGCTTTGGCCGGGGCCCTTCACGCGTGCTCGGCAGCGCTGCGCCGTGACCTTGCTGGACGCGCTGGTCGGGGCCGCGATCGTCCTGGGCGTGGTGGGAGTCGTCGTCCCCGTACTACCCGGCCTGGTCCTGGTGTGGGCGGCCGTGCTGGTCTGGTCGCTGGAGCGTCACGACACCACCGGCTGGGTCGTCCTGGCCTTGGCGACCGCCTGCTTCGCAGCCGGTCAGGTCGGCAAGTACGCGTTGCCCGGGCGCGCCATGAAGCGTGCCGGCGTTCCGCTACGAACGACCGTGGTCGGCGGCCTGCTCGCCGCCGTCGGGTTCTTCGTGGTGCCGGTGGTCGGGCTGGTGCTCGGCTTCGTCGCCGGGGTCTACCTGGCCGAGCGGGCCCGGCTACGCGCGCATCGTGCCGCGTGGCGCTCGACGGTGCACGCTCTGCGTGCGAGCGGCTGGAGCATCCTGATCGAGCTGGCCACCGCCCTGCTCATCGCGAGCATCTGGGCGCTCGCCCTGCTGACCTGATGCCCCGTGCCGGGTCGCCGTCCTCAGGGCGCAGGCGGGGGGTCGGCGGGGACCGCAGCCCCCCGGCCAGCCGGCAGCTCGCTCTGCACGCGCCGCCAGTGGTAGGCGTACAGCGGGCCGGCGATCAGCAAGGTCGTGCCGGCACCCACCAGCCCGAGCACGGCCTGGCGCCTTTGGGAGTCCATGGCCAGCGAGCGGGCAGCGGCCCGGTCGGGGCCGCCCGGACCTGGTGTCACCGGGCCCTCGTACGCCGGGTAGCCGGGGTCGGGATACAGCAGCTCAACCGTCGAGCGCACCACGTTGACCGCCGCGAAGACCGAGATGAGCAAGGTCACCAGGCACACCAGGTACAGGTAGACGTTGCGCAGCGTGAGCCGTTCTTGGACCGCGGCCACGAGGGCCTCCTTGGTCTCAGTCCAGGTAGTCGCGCAGGACCTGCGAGCGGGAAGGATGCCGCAGCTTGCTCATCGTCTTGCTCTCGATCTGCCGGATCCGCTCCCGCGTGACCCCGTAGACCTTGCCGATCTCGTCCAGTGTCTTGGGCTGGCCGTCAGTGAGCCCGAACCGCATCGACACCACGCCCGCCTCACGCTCGGACAGGGTGTCCAGCACGGAGTGTAGCTGTTCTTGCAGCAGCGTGAAAGAGACCGCGTCGGCGGGGACGACGGCCTCGGAGTCCTCAATCAGGTCGCCGAACTCGCTGTCGCCGTCCTCGCCCAACGGGGTGTGCAGCGAGATCGGCTCGCGGCCGTACTTCTGCACCTCGACGACCTTCTCGGGGGTCATGTCCAGCTCGCGGGCCAGCTCCTCGGGAGTCGGCTCGCGGCCGAGGTCCTGCAGCATCTGGCGCTGCACGCGGGCCAGCTTGTTGATGACCTCGACCATGTGCACCGGGATGCGGATGGTGCGGGCCTGGTCGGCCATGGCGCGGGTGATCGCTTGGCGGATCCACCAGGTGGCGTACGTCGAGAACTTGTACCCCTTGGTGTAGTCGAACTTCTCGACCGCGCGGATCAGCCCGAGGTTTCCTTCCTGGATGAGGTCTAGGAACAGCATCCCGCGACCGGTGTAGCGCTTGGCCAGGGACACCACCAGGCGCAGGTTGGCCTCCAGCAGGTGGTTCTTCGCCTTCTTGCCGTCCTGGGCGATCCACCACAGCTCGCGCTTGTGCTTGGGGTCGATCTTGGTGCCCGCGTTCAGCTGCTCCTCGGCGAACAGGCCGGCTTCGATGCGTTTGGCCAGGTCGACCTCCTGCTCGGCGTTGAGCAGGGCGACCTTGCCAATCTGCTTCAGGTAGTCCTTGACCGGGTCAGCGGTGGCGCCGGCCGTGGCGACCTGCTGGGCGGGGGCGTCGTCGTCGTCGTCGGTGATGACGAAGCCGGTCTCTTCGGTGACCTCGGCGTCGGGGACGACCACAGCCTCCAGGTCGTCACCGGGCTCGTCGACCTCGGCGGCGTCCGAGGTGCCCGTCGGGCCCTGGGCCGGTCGCGAGGGACGCTTGGCCGGTGCGGGGCGCTTGTTCGGGACGGCGCTCTGGGGTGCGACCGCCTCGTCCGCGGTCGGGCTCGCGCCAACCTTGGCTCCGGTGCCCTGCGCGGGTACGGCGCTCTTGCTCTTGCGTGCCACTGCCTTCTTCGTGATCGAGGCTGTGGCCTCGGGGCGACGCGTCGCGGTGGCGGCGGGGATGGTGGGGGCCTGGCGGGAGGTGGAGACCGACGACACGGACTGCCTTTCGTCGTGGGGGGCGCTGCGTTTACGCGGCGGGACGAGCGCGCGGAGCGATCAAGGTTGGAACCGAAGGACCTGACGCCAAGGACAACGCCAGCGAAGACTCAATCATGCCCAGGGCTCGACTCGAAACGAAGACCGCGGATTCCTACCATTGTAGTCACATCGCGCGGCGGTAGTGGACGCCACACGTGCGCCAAGTGCTGCCTCAGCTGGGGACCTGGTCGGCCTTGACGGCCAGCACGGGGCACGGCGCGTCCAGCAGGATACGCTGGGCGTTCGAGCCCAGGATCAGCTTGCCGACCGGCGTGCGTCGACGCAGCCCGATCACGATCACCTCGGCGCCGACCTCCTGCGCGACGGCGATCAGATCCTCAGCGGGCTCCTGGCCACGAACCAGCTGACGCACTTCATGGTCGATGCCCGCATCGGTGAGCTCGCGACGCACGCTCGCCAGCTCACTGTCGTAGCGTTCGGCGTCCGCGCTGGAGAGGTCCTTGCCGCCGCGGTTGGAGTTGATGACGACCAGTCGGGTACGGCGCAGCCGGGCCTCCTCGGCGGCGCGGCGCAGGGCGGCACGTCCCTCGTTCGTCGCGACGAACCCCACGACTACTGCCATTGGTCCTCCTTGCGCCCCGCGTTCGCCCCAGCAGGGACGCTTGGCGACGTGCGCGCCGTCGTCCGACGCTACCGGACCGGGACGATTCGCGTCAGCCGGTGCACTGGCGGGCCCGGGCAGCCGTGCCAGACTGCCCTTTGTGGGCGGGCAGGCGAGCGGAAGCGCCAGCGGTCCCACGTTGGGCATCGAGGAAGAGCTGCACGTGCTGGAGGCCGACACCGGCAGGCTGACCAGCCGGGGGCCGCAGGTGCGCGACTCGTTCGCCGGCTCGCCCCACGACGGTGCGCTGGTGCTGGAGATGACCCTGTCCCAGGCTGAGGCCGTGACGGCGATCAGCGCCGACGTCGACGAGGTGATCTCGCGGGCCGCGCGCTTGCGCTCAGCCGCCGCGGCTGCCGCTGCGTCGCACGGCCTGGCGCTGGCCGCAGCGGGAACACCGCTGCTCGGCGACCCCGCCGAGCAGCTCGTCGCCGATGACCAGCGTTACCTCGCGCTGCGCGCCCGCGCCGCAGGGCTGGTGTCGCAGCAGCTGATCGCGGGCATGCACGTCCATCTGGGGGTGGGCGACCCAGATCAGCGGGTCGAGGAGGTGGACGACGACGCGCGGGTCGCCGTTGTCGACGCGGTCCGTCCGTGGTTGCCGACGCTCCTGGCTTTGACCGCGAACTCGCCGTACTGGTTCGGCGTGGACACCGGCTTCGCGTCCTACCGCCAGGTGCACTGGCAGCGCTGGCCGGTCGCCGGTCCCCCACCGCTCAGCCGGGACGCCAAGCAGTGGCACCAGCTGGTCGCCGACGTGGTTGCGACCGGAGTCGTCGAGGATGCCAGCTACGTCTACTGGGACGTGCGCCTGGCCAGCCGGTTCCCCACCGTCGAGGTGCGCGTCGCCGACGTGCAGGCCAGCGTGCAGGACGCTGCGACGTACACCTGCCTGCTGCGCGGGTTGGCGGCGCAGGCGCTCGCCGAGCACACGCCGGCTCGCTCGGACCGCGCCGGCTGGCGTGAGGTCCCCACGCACGTGCTGCGAGCCGCCAGCTGGCGCGCGGCGCGCTATGGGCTGGACGAGCAGCTGGTCGACCCAGTGAGCGCAACGTTGCGTCCGGCCGCGGTGGTGGTACGCGCACTGTTGGACGCTGCCCGGCCGGGGTTGCAGGTTACCGGCGAGCTGGAGCAGGCGGTCGAAGGTCTGCGTCAGATCACGCAGGATGGCAACGGCGCGCAGCGCCAGCGGGCAGCGTTCGCGCGGGCCGGCTGGGCGGGCGTGCAGCAGGTGGTGCGGGTGGACGCGGTGGGCGCCGCCGCGAACGCCCCG
>DAIETC010000035.1 GCA_027345905.1 Kineosporiaceae bacterium
CCGACGACGTACCGTTCGAGCACCGCGTCGAGCAGCTCGTAGGCGGGCAGCGAGTCCTGGTCGGTCTGGCCGGGGCGCAGCTCGGCGGACGGCGGCTTGCTGATCGAGCTGTCCGGGATCGGTGGCACCTCGCCGCGCAGCCGCGCGTGGGCGTTGCGCCACCTGGCCAGGGCCCAGACGAGCGTCTTGGGCACGTCTTTGAGCGGGGCATACCCACCGACGCTGTCGCCGTACAGGGTGGAGTAGCCCACCGCCAGCTCGCTCTTGTTGCTCGTGGCGAGCACCAGGTGCCCCTCGGCGTTCGACAGCGCCATCAGCACCAGCCCACGCACCCGCGCCTGCAGGTTCTCCTCGGCCACGCCGGTCAGCGCCAGCTCGTCGAGGAACGCGTCGACGAACCGGCCGATCGGCTGCTCGCGGTAGTCGGCGCCGATCCGCTTTGCCAGGTCCGCGGCGTCGTCTCGGCTGTGCTGGCTGGAGTACGCGCTGGGCATCGAGACACCGAAGACGTTGCTGCCGCCGATGGCGTCGGCCGCCAACGCCGCCACCAGGGCCGAGTCGATGCCACCGGACATCGCGACCAGCACCGAGCTGAACCCGTTCTTGCGCACGTAGCCGGCCAGCCCGGTGACCAGGGCCGCCCAGACCTCGCCGACGTCGTCCAGGCGGGGTGCTTGCCTCGTTGCGATCGGGTCGTACGCCGGCACCGCCCGCCCGCTGACCGTGACGTGCACGACGCCCGCGGGCAGGCTCACGGGATCGACCGTGTCGGCGGCAAGGTCGAGGTCGACGACCAGCAGGTCCTGCTCGAACTGCGGCGCCCGGGCGAGCACCTCGCCCTGGGCCGAGACGACCAGCGAGTCGCCGTCGAAGACCAGCTCGTCCTGCGCGCCCACCAGGTTCAGGTAGGCCAGCGCGCACCCGGCCTCGTTGGCGCGCCGAGTGGCGAGCGCGAGCCGGGTGTCGTACTTGTGCCGCTCGTAGGGAGACGCATTCACCACCAGCAGCAGCTCGGCGCCGGCCCGCCGCGTCGTGGCGACCGGGCCACCCTCTTGCCACAGGTCCTCGCAGATCGCCAACGCGACGTCCACCCCGCACACGCGCACCACGGTGAGGCTCTCGCCCGGGACGAAGATGCGGAACTCGTCGAACACCCCGTAGTTCGGCAGGTGGTGCTTGGCGTAGCGGGCCACGACCTGTCCGCGGTGCAGCACGGCCACACAGTTCTGCGGCCGGCCCCGCGGGAGGCCTTCGGCGCCGCTGGCGGGGTCGTGGGTGACCTGCCCCTGGGTTGTCGGCCCATGGTCGGGTTCGCGCTCGCCGGCACCGCGCTCGCCGGCACCGCTGTCGTCGATACCGCGCTCACCCGTGGCGCGGTCGAGGTAGCCCACCACGACGGCAAGCTCGCCCAGGCCGCAGGCTTCCAGCGTGGTCGCGAGTGCGGTCGTGGCAGCGATCGAGGCGTCGACGAAAGAGCGGCGCAGGGCGAGGTCCTCGACGGGATATCCCGTCAGCATCATCTCAGGGAACGCCACCAGGTGCGCGCCTGCCGTTTTGGCGCGGGCCGTCCACTCGAGCACCGTTCGCGCGTTGTGCTCCAGGTCGCCGACGACGGCGTCCACCTGGGCGAGGGCGAGTCGCAGCTGCGGCATGAACTGAGCCTAGGGGGAGTGTCGAGCGGCGGCACCGCCCCGGGCGGCGACGGCTACCCTCGGGCGCTATGGCGCAGCGCGACGGCGGGCCGGTCCGTTCACGCTACGACGTGGTGGTCGTGGGCGGCGGTCACAACGGACTGACGGCGGCCGCATATCTAGCCAGGGCCAAGCGCTCGGTGCTCGTCCTGGAGCAGCTGGACCATCTGGGCGGCGCCGCCGTGTCCGCGCGGGTGTTTCCCGGTGTCGACGCGCGGTTGTCCCGGTACAGCTACCTGGTCTCGTTGCTGCCGCGCCAGATCGTCGACGAGCTCGGACTGGCGCTTCGCTTAGTGCGGCGCCGGGTCTCGTCGTACACACCCGTGCCCGGCGATCCCGGCCGCGCGTTGCTCGTCGACGAGGGTGATCGCGTTGCGTCCGCCGCCTCGTTCGCCGCTGTGAGCGGGCAAACTCGGGAATGGCACGCGTGGCAACGCTTCTACGCCATGACTGGCCGGATGGCGCAAGTGGTGTTCCCGTCGATGACATCGCCGTTGCAGTCGCCGGACCTTCTGCGACAACGGGTCGGGGATGACGCGTGGGATCCCTTCGTACGTCGGCCCCTGGGTGAGCTGCTGGAACGGACGTTTGGCGACGACACGGTGCGGGGTGTTGCCCTGACCGACGCGCTGATCGGCACGTTCGTTGATGCCGGCTCAGAGTCGTTGCGCCAGAACAGGTGTTTCCTCTATCACGTCATCGGCGACGGCACCGGGCACTGGGATGTGCCGGTCGGAGGCATGGGTGCGGTCACCGATGCACTGGCCGCAGTCGCGGCGTCCGCTGGTGCAACGCTGCTGACCGGCGCCGACGTCACCTCGGTGACGCCAGAGGGTGAGGTGGCCTGGGTCGACGCATCCGGCGCGCAGCACGTCGTGGGCGCTGGGCACGTGCTCGCCGGTTGCGCGCCTGCCACGCTTGCCCGCCTGATGGGTCAGGCGCCGCGCGACCTACCGCAGGGGGCACAGCTGAAGGTCAACCTGGTGCTCTCCCGGTTGCCCCGACTGCGCGAGCGCAGTGTCGACCCGGCGACGGCCTTCAGTGGCACCTTTCACGTCAACGAGGGCTACGAGCAGCTGCAGACCGCGTACGACGAAGCCACCGCCGGGCGCATCCCCACCCTGCCGCCGTGCGAGGTCTACTGCCACTCGCTCACTGACCCCACGATCCTTGGCCCAGAGCTTCGCGCGTCGGGGGCACACACACTGACCCTGTTCGGACTGCACATGCCGGCCGCGCTCTTCGCCGCCGACAACCAGGCAGCTCGAGCGGCGGCACTCGCCGCGACGCTGCGCTCACTGGACAGTGTGCTCGCCGAGCCGATCGGCGACTGTGTGCTTCTCGCGCCGGACGGCTCACCGTGCGTCGAGGCGCGCACCCCCCTGGATCTGCAGTCGGACGTCGGGCTGCCTGGCGGTCACATCTTCCATGGCGACCTCTCGTGGCCCTGGGCCACGACGCCGGATCTGGTCGGCACCTGGGGGGTTGAGACTACGAACCCCAAGATCATGCTGTGCGGCGCCGGCGCTCGCCGCGGTGGAGGCGTCAGCGCCATACCCGGCCGCGCCGCGGCCATGGCCGTCCTCGCTGCCCGCTGAAGTGTCCCTCGCCGTGCCCCCTCGCCGTGGCTGGCGAGCCCGGTGGGTGCAGGCGTGGGTGCGGTCAATGTGACGTGATCACGACGCTCTCGCTGCACCCATGACTGCACCGATGCGGGAAGCTGCCCAAGAACCTATGGCTGCGCCCAGGCGAGGAACCGAGTGGCGGCCCATTTCGGGAAACAGGCTGGCGCTCACGAGTTCACCAGGCCCCACGAGCGCGGGATCATGCGGACTGGCGGGCGCCGGCGTCCGCTCGCGGCGGCTGACAGGTAGGCACGCTCCAGGCGGCGCAGGGCGCTTAGGCCGTCCCGGCGGATGGTCCGGGCGGTGAAGCCGATGACGATCACGCCATGTGCGGTCAGCTCACCGTCGCGCTCGACAGTGCCCTCCCAGTCTTCGTCGCGCAGGTGGAAGCTGCGTGAATGCACCATGGCGGCCAACGCGATGTCGTCGAACCACACGTCGGGCGAGATGAGCCTGTCGCCAGTTGCCGACTCAAGTTCGGGATTGGGGTAGGCATGGGGCAGTACCTTGCTGCTGGCGCACAGCCGCAGTAGCTGATCCTCTGGCACCGACCAGGCCCCGACGCGCGCCGACTTCACCAAGCGGCGAGCCCGTGCGCTTCCTCGGATGGCGCTGGCCTCGACCTCGTGCTCGAGCTGCGCGAGCGTGACCAACCGCCGTTGGGTCGCCTCCAGCACCAATGCCAGGCCTTCGTCGTCCGACACGGCCGAGCGCGCTGCGTCAATGACTGCGCGCGGTCGCGAGGCGATCCTCATCGGGGGACGTCGCAAGGGGTGGGCGTCGGGTCGACGGGTGCGGCGTACGACGAGGAAGCCGGTCGCACGTGAGGAGTGACGCATCGGGACGAGCACCTCGACAGGGCGGTCTACTCGAGTATTCGTCAGGCCGTGCCACCAGCAGGCGTGGTGACCGGTCACGACGGCGTCCTCGCCGGCCTCAAGCAGGGCGGCCGTCAGTCTTTGCGCCGCGGTCAAGGTGTGAGCGTTGATGGCCACGACAGAAGGCAGAGCCAGCGACCAGCCGCGACCTAGGCGCCAGCGCAGGGCGGAGGAGGTGACTCCTCCCGCCCGCAGCTGTGCGCGAGTCAGCAGGCCCAGTTGTTGTGCTGCCAACGCGGCCAGCTCCTCGGGAAGATCCATCAACGAAGTGTGCTCGACTTGGATCCAATGTCGGAGCTGGACGTCGGCACCTGTGGACAACCGCGCCAGCCCCGGCTCGGCTACGCAGGGCTGACCATGGCCGGTGGTCGGCCCGGTGTCGAAGGGGGCTCGCCTGGCGATCGGCGGGCGGTGCGGCCGGTGTCCGAAATGATTGGTGCGAAGTGATTGGTCCGAGGTGATTGGGTGAGTGCAGGCGTGGGTGCAGCCAACGTGACGTGATCACGACGTTCTCGCTGCACCCATGGCTGCACCCATGGCGAGGACTGCACCATGGGTGGGGCTGCACCATGGCGAGGGCTGCACCCATCGCTGCATCCATGGCGAGTGGGCGGCTGGGTGCGCGGGGCGCCACGTACGCCGGCGTCACCGGCGCGGTTGGCGACCCTAGGATGACGGGCATGGACAGACAGCAGGAGTTCGTGCTGCGCACCATCGAGGAGCGCGACATACGCTTCGTTCGCCTGTGGTTCACCGACGTGCTGGGCACGTTGAAGTCGGTGGCGGTGGCGCCGGCCGAGCTCGAGGGAGCCTTTGGCGAGGGGATCGGGTTCGACGGCAGCGCGATCGAGGGTTTCGCACGGGTTTTCGAGGCGGACATGTTGGCGCGGCCGGACCCGAGCACGTTTCAGGTCCTGCCCTGGCGCGGTGAGAACCCGGGCACCGCTCGGATGTTCTGCGACATCTTGTTGCCCGACGGCACCGCCTCCTTCGTCGACCCCCGCAACGTGCTCAAACGCGCGCTGGACAAGGCCTCCGACCTCGGGTTCACGTTCTACACCCACCCCGAGATCGAGTTCTTCCTGTTCGAGCAGGGCAGTGAACCCGGGCAGCCGCCCGTGCCGGTCGACCAGGCCGGTTACTTCGACCACGTCCCGCATGGCACCGCGCACGACTTTCGCCGTGGCGCGATCACCCTGCTGGAGTCGATGGGCATCAGCGTGGAGTTCAGCCACCACGAGGGCGCGCCGGGCCAGAATGAGATCGACCTGCGGTACGCCGACGCCCTGACGACCGCTGACAACATCATGACGTTCCGTGCCGTCATCAAGGAAGTCGCGCTCGAGCAGGGCATCTTCGCCTCGTTCATGCCCAAACCGTTCGCCGACCAGCCGGGCTCGGGGATGCACACCCACCTGTCCCTGTTCCAGGGCGACGGCAACGCCTTCCACGAGGCGGGCGCTCCATACCAGCTGAGCAAGGTCGGACGTCAGTTCATCGCCGGGCTGCTGCGCCATGCCGGCGAGATCACTGCGGTGACCAACCAGTGGGTCAACTCCTACAAGCGGCTGATGGGTGGCGGCGAGGCGCCGGCGTACGTGTGCTGGGGGCACAACAACCGTTCGGCGCTGGTGCGCATCCCTATGTACAAGCCGAACAAGGGCCAGTCCACGCGGGTCGAGATGCGTTCGGTCGACTCCGCGTGCAACCCCTACCTGGCGTTCGCCGTGATGCTGACCGCTGGTCTTCGCGGGATCGAGCAGGGGTACGACCTGCCCGAGGAGGCCGAGGACGACGTATGGAGCCTGTCCGAGGAGGAGCGCAAGGCATTGGGGATCGCGCGCCTGCCTGGCAGTTTGGCCGATGCCATCGCGGTCATGGAGGACAGCGAGCTGGTCGCCGAGACATTGGGTGAGCACGTCTTCGACTACTTCTTGCGCAACAAGCGCGCGGAGTGGGCCGAGTACCGCCACCAGGTGACGTCGTACGAGCTGGCTCGTTACCTGCCGATGCTCTGAATCACTCGGGCGCTGAGGGCGCTGAGGGCGCTGGGGCAGCGGCAGCCGGCGGGGGAGGCGCATAGCGTTCGCGCAACAACGATCGACGTCGAGTGCCCTCGGTGTTCGCGCCCTTCTGGATGAAGACCAGGTTGTGGTAGGCGTGCACCTCGGTGATGTGCAGGTCGGTGTACGTCGGTTCGTAGTTCTCGTCGACGAACTCCTCGTAGTTCAGCCCGTCGAGCAGGTCCTTGACCAGTGCCATGCTGGTGTTCGGGTCGTGCCGGTCCTCGCTGCCCTGGAACTCCGGCCAGTACGACGTTTGCAGGTCCTCGATGGCGTAGATCCCGTCCCGGTGCAGCAGGGGGAACAACGTGTCGAACGAGATGCGCACGTGCGGGGAGAGGTGGCTGCCGTCGTCCACCACCACATCCAGGCGCCCGATCTGCTCGGCGACCAGGCGCAGCGCGTGCGGTTGTGACTGGTCGGCGCGAAAGATCCGGATCCGGTCTTCCTCCAGTGCTGACTTCTCGTGCAGGTCGAGGCCGAAGATCGTGGCCCGGGGGAAGAACGCCTTCCACATGCGCAGGGACTCCCCGCCGCGGGCCGGGTCGGTATAACCCCCCACCCCGATCTCCAGCAGGTTGATCGGCTCGTCGCGCAGATGCTCCAGATGCCGCTGGTAGTGCTGGGCGTACCGGTGCTGGCCCCACTTGTCGGTCTGGAAGTGGCGCGCGAGGTCGGCGAGCGTCACCGGCGGTTGGGGCTCGGGTGGCTGCAGCCGGGCCCGGGCCTGCTCCAGGTCACGCTCGTACACCGACCACAGGGTTGCGGTCTTGCGGGAGATCACGAAGCCAGCGCGACGGCTGGCCCGGCGTACCCGCTGGGCGGCGGACGAGGTTCGGACAGGGGGGTTGGGCACCGGTGCACCTTTGCTCTCGTTTCGGTGATCGCCGAGCGTACTTCAGCGGCCCGCTAGCGTGAACCAGGTGAGCAGCACCCGATCGGCGACCATCGGTGGCCGGCTGGTCCGCCTGGGCTTCGCCGATCCCGCCCGGGCCGAACGAAACCTTGCCGACCCGGTGCTTGCCGGCCTGCTCGACCCGCTGGAGGACCTGTTCGAGGACGGTCCGCTGCTCGACTTGGCTCAGGCGCCCGACCCAGACCTGGCGTTGGCCGGGCTGGTGCGGGTGATGGAAGCGTTGCGGGCCGTGCAGCGGCTGGACCCCGACGATCCCTTGGTCGCCCGGGCCGACGCCGCCCACCTGCTGCAGGCGATCCGGGTGGCCGGGCCGGTGCGGCAGCGGCTGTTCGCGGTTCTGGGCTCCTCACCGGCGTTCACCGACCACCTCGTGCGCCATCCCGCGCACTGGGCGGTCCTGCTGGACGACAAGCCCCCGAGCGCGACGGCGTTACGTGCCGACCTGCTGCGTGCCGTGTACGCCGATCCCGACGTGCCCGCGCCGGTGGCCGAGGCGGGGGGGCTGGTGGGGCATGACCGCCTACGGGTGGCCTACCGGCGCCGGCTGCTGTCGCTGGCTGCCCGCGACCTGTCCGGCCCCGATCCGACGGCGATCCTGCCGGCCGTCGCCGGCGAGCTGGCGGACCTGGCCGATGCGGCGCTGGAGGCGGCCTTGGCCATCGCGCGCGCCGAGCTGGCACCCGGGTCTTCCCCGTGCCGCCTCGCGGTCATCGCGATGGGCAAGTGCGGTGGCCGCGAGCTGAACTACGTCAGCGACGTGGACGTGATCTTCGTCGCCGAGCCGACAGCTGAGCCGACGGCCGGGACGACGGCCGGGACGACGGCCGGGACGACGGCCGCTACGACGGCCGGGACGACGGCCGAGGCGGAGGCGCTGGCGACGGCGCACCAGCTGGCTACCGGGCTGATGCGTGCCTGCTCCGCGGTGACGGCGGAGGGGACCTTGTGGCCGGTGGACGCCAACCTTCGTCCCGAAGGCCGCC
>DAIETC010000036.1 GCA_027345905.1 Kineosporiaceae bacterium
GGGCGGCCGCGGGCACGCCGGCCAGCAGCTGCCCGACCTGCCAGGCGCGGCGCACCGGCCCGGGCACTCCTCGCATGCTGCTTGCCGCTCCTTTCGACCGGTGCCAGGTCCGCTGACGTCGTGCGCGCTCATGCCACACTAGGCGGCTGGCGGTCCGCCCGGGCCGCCAGCAGTCGATCTTCCGGGAGCCTGTCCGTGGCCGCCGCGCCCGCCGAGCCGAGCATCGACCTGGTCGTCATCGGTCTGGGGTACGTCGGGCTTCCGTTGGCCCAGGAGGCCTGCCGCAGTGGGCTCACGGTGGCCGGTCTGGACGTCAACCGCCGGGTGGTCGAGGGCCTGGCGGACGGCTGCTCGCACGTCGACGACCTCAGCGACACCGACGTGCGTGCGATGCTCGACGCCGGCTTTCGCCCCACCACGGACCCGGCGGTGATCGCGGACGCGGCCACCGTGGTCATCTGTGTGCCCACGCCGCTCAGCGAGTCCGGCGGCCCGGACCTTCGTGCGGTGCTCGCGGCGACCGACGCCGTGGCGCGCCACCTGCGGCCCGGCACCCTCGTCGTCCTGGAGTCGACGACCTACCCCGGCACCACCCAGGACGAGCTGCTTCCGGCCCTGGAGGCGGGCGGTCTGCAGGTGGGTCGGGACATCTTCCTCGCCTTCTCGCCCGAACGCATCGACCCGGGAAACCCTCGGTTCGGCTTTCGCAACACCCCCAAGGTCGTCGGTGGGTGCACCCCGGCGTGCACCGAGCGGGCGCGCGAGTTCTACGGCCGGATCGTGGACGAGGTGGTCGTGGCCAGAGGGACGCGGGAGGCCGAGATGGCCAAGCTGCTGGAGAACACCTACCGGCACGTCAACATCGCGCTGGTCAACGAGATGTCGCGGTTCTGCCACGAGCTCGACATCGACCTGTGGGACGTGATCCGCTGCGCCAGCACCAAACCGTTCGGGTTCCAGGCGTTCTTCCCCGGGCCGGGCGTCGGCGGCCACTGCATCCCGATCGACCCGAACTACCTGTCCTACACGGTGCGCGCCCAGCTCGGGCAGCCGTTCCGGTTCGTCGAGCTGGCCCAGGAGGTCAACGGGGCCATGCCCGCCTACGTCGTCCAGCGGGTGCAAGAGCTGCTGAACGAGCGCTCGCTGGCGGTGCGCGGGTCGCAGGTGCTGCTGCTCGGCGTGACCTACAAGGCGGACATCGCCGACCAGCGCGAGTCCCCCTCGGTCGATGTGGCGAACGGCCTGCTGCGCCTGGGGGCCGACGTGCGGTTCCACGACCCGTACGTCAGCCGGTGGAGGGCCTTGGCCGACCCGCTGGACGTCGTCCCCGACCTGCACGCGGCCGTGGCCGACGCCGACGCCGTCGTCCTGCTGCAACGGCACGCGACGTACGACGTCGACGACCTGGCCGCCCGGGCCGCGGTGCTCCTCGACACGCGCGGGGTGTCCTGCGCCGACTCACCGGCCGTACGCCTGTGAGCCAGCCGCCCAGCCACGCCGAGCTCGCGGCCCTGGCCGCCCGGCACAACCTGCCCAAGCTGGGCGGGCGCCCGCCCCTGCCTGACTACCTGCGCGAGCTGTGGGGCCGGCGCTTCTTCTGCTTCGAGCTGGCCCGGGCGCGGTTCCGCTCCCAGAACGAGCAGGACCGGCTGGGCGTCGCCTGGATCGTGCTGCGCCCGCTGATCAACGCGGCCGTCTACGGGTTCATCTTCGGTCTGCTGCTGCCCTCGCGCAGCCGCCAGGAGAACTTCGTCGCCTCGCTGGTGGTGGGGGTCTTCATCTTCCAGTTCTTCGCCGCCTGCCTCACCGACGGGGCCAAGTCGATCACCGGCAACGCCGGCCTCGTGCGCAGCCTGCACTTCCCGAGGGCGGTGCTGCCGCTTGCCACGGTGATCGAGCAGCTGCTCGCCCTTGGCCCCATGGTGGTCGTCATGCTCGTGGTGACGTTGCTAACCGGTGAACCCGTGCGCCTGCACTGGTTGCACATGGTCCCTGCGCTGGCGCTGATGACCTTGTTCTGCACGGGAATCGCGATGATGACCGCCCGGATCACCATTCACATCCGCGACGTCACCCAGCTGCTGCCCTTCATCACCCGCATCGTCTTCTATCTCAGTGGCATCTTCTACGCGACCCCCAAGTCGACGTCCGGGGCGCAGGGTGCGCTGGCCACCGTCCTGGAGTTCAACCCCGTGCACATCTACATCAGTCTGGTTCGCGGGGCGGTGATCGTCGGCGAGCCGGCGCCGGCTGGCGCCTGGCTGCTCGGCACCGTGTTCGCCGTAGCCTTCGCCGTGTTCGGCTTCGTCTACTTCTGGGCCGCCGAGGAGCGCTACGGACGTGAGTGACGAGCCTCGGCCCACCGTCATCGTCGACGACCTGCACGTCAGCTACACCGTCTACGCCACCGGACGCCCCGCCCGGGAGGCCACCAAGCTGCTGCGCCGGGCCACGAGCATGCGCCGGGCCCGCGAGGTGGTCGCGCTGCGCGGGATCAGCTTCGTCGCGCGTGAGGGCGAGGCGATCGGCGTCATCGGGCGCAACGGTTCGGGCAAGTCGACGCTGCTGCGCGCCATCGCCGGGCTGACCCCGGCCAAGCAGGGCGCGGTCTACGCCGACAGCGACCCCACCCTGCTCGGGGTGAACGCGGCGCTGATCAACGAGCTGTCCGGTGAGCGCAACGTCGTCCTGGGCGGT
Organism: Kineosporiaceae bacterium; assembly: GCA_027345905.1. Classification (GTDB taxonomy): domain Bacteria; phylum Actinomycetota; class Actinomycetes; order Actinomycetales; family Angustibacteraceae; genus DAIETC01. The sequence goes on from DAIETC010000036.1 coordinate 2,698, forward strand.
CTCGCGCTCGGTATGACACCCGAGCAGGTGCGCGCCAAGTACGACGAGATCGTCGACTTCGCGGGGATCGGGGAGTTCATCGAGCTGCCGATGCGCACGTACTCGGCCGGTATGGGCGCCCGGCTGCGCTTCGCGATCGCCGCCTCGGCCACGCACCGGATCCTGCTGGTCGACGAGGCCCTGGCGGTCGGGGACGCCGACTTCCAGCGGCGCAGCGAACAGCGGATCAACGAGCTGCGCGACGAGGCCGGAACGGTGTTCCTCGTGAGCCATTCGCTCAAGGTCGTCCAGGAGACCTGCCAGCGCACCCTGTGGATCGACGCCGGACTGCTGCGCATGGACGGCCCCTCGGACGAGGTCATCGCGGCGTACAACGAGTCGGTGAAGTAGCCCGCGTGCGCGTCCTGGTGCTCACTGTGGTCCACGACCCGCAGGACGCGCGAATCCGGCACCGCCAGCTGCGCAGCCTGCTGGACGCCGGCCACGAGGTGACCTTCGCGGCGCCGTTCACCGCCTACGGGCGCACCCCACCCGAAGGCGTGCGGCCCATCGACCTGCCTCGCGCGATGGGCCGACGCCGGCTGGCCGCCCTGCGCGCCACCCGTGCGACCTTGCGCCACGAGCGCGGGCGCCAGGACCTCGTGCTGCTGCACGACCCCGAACTGCTGCTCGCCGTCCTGGCCGTACGCCCACTACCGCCCGTCGTGTGGGACGTGCACGAGGACACCGCCGCGGCCATCACGATGAAACGGTGGATACCCGCTGGTCTCAAGCTCGCCGCATCCTGGGCGGTGGCGGGGGTCGAGCGGGTCGCCGAGCGGCACGTGCACCTGCTGCTGGCCGAGGACTCGTACGTCTCGCGGTTCACCCGGCCGCACCCGGTGGTGCCGAACACCATCGTCGTCCCAGCGGCCGAGCCCCCACCCCCCGGCGCCGACCGGGTGGTCTACCTCGGCCGGATCACCCGCGAACGTGGCGCCCTGGACATGGTGTCCCTCGCCGACGCCCTGCCGGCGGGCGTTCGGCTCGAGCTCGTCGGGCCGGCGGACGCCGACGTCCGCTCGCACGTCGAGGCGGCCGCGGCGTCCGGAAGGCTGCTGTGGCACGGTTTCGTGCCCAACGACGTCGCCCTGGGCATCGTGCGCGGCGCCGCGGTGGGGTTGTCGTTGTTGCACGACCAGCCCAACTACGCGCACTCGCGGCCGACCAAGGTGATGGAGTACATGGCGCTCGGGGTTCCCGTCGTGACCACCGCCAACCCCTCGTCGGTGCAGCTGGTCGAGCGCTACGACGCCGGGCTGGTCGTGCCCTTCCAGGACCCGGCCGCCACAGCCGCGGCGGTGCGCCGCCTGCTCGAGGACGAGGAACTGCGAAAGGCCTTGGGCCGCAACGGACGCCGCGGCGCGGTCGCCGACCTGGACTGGCGCGTCGCCGGTGCGCAGTTCGTCGCCCAGCTAGAGCGCTGGGCAAAGCACGAACGGGTCAGGTGAGCCGCTCGACGGCGACCTGGATCAGCCGGCGGGCCCGCGCGTCGAAGGAGTGCTCGGCGCCGATGCGGGCGGCATTGGCCACGATCGTCGCGTCGTCGGGGAAGAGCTCGTCGACCGGCTGCCGCAGCAGCTGCGTCAGGTGCTCGGGGGAGCGCCAGGTGCGCACGCTGGGGCCGAAGATGGCTTCGGTGCCCTCGATGTGGTCGCTCAGCACCCGCCCGCCGGCTGCCGCGACGTCGAAGAGCCGGTTGGACCAGAAGCCCTCGCGCCGCATGTCGTCCCAGTGGTCGTTGAGCACCACCCCAGCCGCCCGGTACATCGCCGGCAGACGGTCGTTGGCCACCGCCGGGGCGCGCACGAGGCGGGGGTCGATGAACGCGTCCCACATGCTGCCGTAGACCGCGAGGTCGGCGTCGGCCTCGACCGCGGCCCGCACCGACGTCCGGTAGATGTTCCTGGAGTTGCCCACGAACAGGACACGCTCGCCCGTGCCCGGTTCGGCCGCGTCCGGGCGGAAGATCGTCGAGTCGGTGCACTGCAGCAAGGGTTCGATCGGCACGCCCCAGCGGGCACTCGCCTGCGCCGCCCAGCGCCCCCCGGCGGCGAAGACCCGGTCGTAGCCGGCCAGCTCGCTGGGCTCGACCAGGTCCGGGTGGCTGATCACCCAGAGCAGGTTGACCTGACCAGGAACCGGCGCCACCCGGTCGAGCCCTCGCAGGACGACGCGCACGTCGTCCAGGTAGTTGCTCGCCCGCTCAGCCGCCTCACGCAGGTCGACGACCACCTCGTGGCCTTGGCGGCGCAGCGCCGCGGCAAGCGACTGGGCGAAGTGCCAGTCGCCCCACTTCTCGCCGTCCGGGCCAGAGGGCGCAGCGATCTGCAGGGCCCAGCGCAAGGGGGCACCGGCCAGGGCGCGCTCGCGGGCCGAGGGACGGTCGTAGACGGTCACGGGCCGCGGCACCAGCACCCCCGGGCCGACGCTGACGGCACGAACGTGCGCCAGTCGCAGCCCACAGCGCGCCCACGCGCTGGTGTCCGGCGCGGGAGCAGCCGCCCGCCAGCGTTCGCGCACCAGTGCCACGTCGTGGCCGTCCGTGGCCCGTTCCGGCCGGTCGATGACCCACGCCTGCACCGACGTGAGCACCTTCGCGCCGCCACCGCCGCGCCGCTCGCGCAGCCGCAACGTCAGGTCGATGCCGTGCCCGTCGTGCAGCAGCAACGGCTGCAGACCGCCCAGCGCGGCAACCTCGCCAGCGCGCACGAGGAACACCCGCTCGTCCACAGCGACCACGTCCAGCTCGCCGCCCTGGGCGACGTCCTCGCGAGGGTGCCCGCGCAGCACGCCGACCGGCTGGTCGACGCCCTCGACCGCGGTGACCCCGGCGCTGGCCACCGTCCCCTGCGCGCCCAGAACCAGCGGCGCCACCACGACCGTGCCCTCGTCCAGCGCGTCGCGCAGGGCACCCAACCCGCTGCGCAACAGCACGTGCGGGTCGCAGACCAGCAACAGCTCGCCCGTCGTCAGCCCCAGGCCGACGTTGGTCCCGAGAGCGAAGCCGAGGTTGACGGGCATCCGGTGCCAGCGCACGCGCGGGTCGGCCAGGCTCAGGGTCGCCAGCATGCTGCTGGCGGACCGGCGCGACCCCGCGTCGACCACGACCAGCTCGAGGTCGCCGTCCCACTGCAGCAGCGCCTCGATCCCGCGGACCGCCTCGCCCGGGTGGTTGTGCACGGGGACGACGGCGCTGATCCGGCCCGGGACACGCTCGCGGTCTCGGGCGCTCGCCCAGTCGACCAGGTGCCGCGAGCGGACGACGTAGTCCCAGGTCAGCGGCTCGCGCACACTGATTCGGGTGGGGTCCTCACGGTCCTCGCTGTAGATCGCCCCGATGTAGGGCAGGTAGGTCAGCTGGCAGCTCTGGCTGAGGCGCAGGACCAGGTCGTAGTCGACCGTGCGACGCAGGTCTTCGGCGAACCCGCCGGTCTGCGCCAGCCGGTCGGCCCGTACGACCAGCACGTTCAGGTCGATGTGGTTGCCCACCAGCAGGTGCTCACGGCCCCCGTCGAAGGCGCGAAATGTCGTCCGGCGCCCGTCGCGCAGCTCCATCGCGGTGTAGGCGGCGTCCAGGCCGCGCAGCTGCATTGCCGACACGGTGATCCGCAGGAAGTCCGGTTCCCAGGTGTTGTCGGAGTCCAGGAAGGCCACGTACCGGCCACGGGCCTGCGCGATGCCGAGGTTGCGCGCCCGGCTGACCCCCGCGTGCTCGCCATGGACGACACGGATTCTGGCGTCGAAGGCCGTCAGGCCCTGCAGCACGAACGCGGTGTCGTCGGTGGAACCGTCGTCGA
>DAIETC010000037.1 GCA_027345905.1 Kineosporiaceae bacterium
CCTGGTCCGGCGCCCCAGCCTGGTCCGGCGCCCCCGTCCGGTCGGCAACCAGCGGCGCCCCGGCTGCTGCGACCCTGCGGCCGAGCTGCCTGGCCGCAGGAGGTGAGCGGTTCACACGCGCACCCGCGGGCGCAGCCGGCCCAAGACGGCCTCGCCGATGCCACTGACCTCGCCCAGCTCGTCGACGGTGCTGAACCGGCCGTTCTGCGCCCGCCAGTCGAGGATGCGTTGAGCCAGGACCGGGCCGACGCCAGGCAGCGAGTCGAGCTCGGCCAGGTTCGCCGTGTTGAGGTTCACGACAGGTTCGGGAACGGCACCGCTCGCTGCCCGCGCAACAGCGCCTGAGCCGGCACCGCCACCCTCGCCAGGGCGAGGGACAACGATCTGCTCACCGTCAACGAGCAGCCGCGCCAGGTTCACTGCCGCCAGGTCCGCGGTCGGCAAGGGACCACCCGCACCGGCCAGTGCCTGCTGCACCCGCGCCCCGGGCGCGAGCCGCACCACCCCCGGATGGCGCACCTGACCCACCACGTGCACCACCAGGGCGGTGGGTGCGGTCGGCGCCGACGCGCCAATACCGGTTACGGAGGTCCCTGCGCGCTGCCCGGAGCCAGGAGAAGGCCCCGCGCGCTCGCCGAGGCCGCCGGGCGCCACGACCGGCGCAGCCGTCCCGATGGGCCGCGGCACCGCGCGTCCCTGGGCGATCAACGTCCGGGCGCCGAGCACTGCACCGACCAGGGCGAGCACCAGGAGCAGACCGGCCACCGCGCGGGGGCTGACCCCGAACCGTGCTGCCGCCAGCGCCAACGTGTCCGCGGCCCGTTCATGGACGAGGTGCTTTGGACGTGGCGCACGCAGATGGCTGGCCGGTGCTGTGCCGCTGCTCATGGCGCGAGGTTAGGCAGAGCTCGGCACGCAGGCACCGTCGTCCGGGCCGACTGTGGACGGCGGGACGAACGGCTGGCCTGTGGACGATCCGGCCAGGGCTCAGGCGGCTCGTTCAGGCGCCTTGTTCAGGGGGCTCGCGGTGAGATCACGACCGCCAGCATGCCCGGGCCGACATGTGCCCCCACGACCGCGCCGACCTCACCAACCACCAGCTCGCCGCAACCGGGCAGCGCGGTCCTTAGCCGCCCCGCCAGAGCCTGCGCCGCGGTGGCGGCGTCCAGATGCTGCACGGCGAGGTCCACCAGACCAGCTCCGGGCGCCCTTGCCGCGGCGATCGCGAGCTCTTCGAGGCGGGCAAGCGCACGCGCACGCGTGCGCACCTTCTCCAGCGGCGCGATGTGCCCGTCTTCGAGCACGAGCAGCGGTTTGATCGCCAGGGCGGAGCCGAGCAGGGCCGTTGCCGCACCGATCCGGCCACCGCGCCGCAGGTGCTCCAGGGTCGCGACGTAGAAGTAGACCCGCGTCGCCAAGGCACGTGCCTGAGCCTCTGACACCACGTCGTCCACACTGGCACCGCGTCGAGCCGCGGCCGCCGCAGCGGTCACCAGAAACCCCAGACCCATCCCCAGCGACCGCGAGTCGACCACGCGCGTGGGCACGGGCGACTCTTTGGCGGCCAGGAGCGCCGACTCGCAGGTGCCGGACATCCGCGCCGAGATGTGCAGCGACACGATGGCCTCGGCTCCGGCATCGGCGAGCCGGACGTAGGTATCGAGGAATGCCTGCGGGCTGGGACGTGAGGTGGTGACCGGCGTCCGGGAACGCAGCGCAGCGGCCACGGCCCGCGAGTCGATGTCGACGCCCTCGTCGTACGCGCGCCCGGCGACCACGACCTGCAACGGAACGACCACCGCCTGCGTCGCGCGCACCGTCGCAGGGGCGAGGTACGCCGTCGAGTCGGTGACGATCGCGACGGGCATTGCCCGAGGTTACCGGTGCCGCTGCGGGACTCCCGCGACCCTTTGCGCGGCGACGTTCCGCTTTGTGACGGGGGCCCGAGTCATCAAGCGGCGTGTCGACATGTGATCACGTCGGGTCAGGCGGGAACGACGTTCACCAGCTTCGGGGCCCGCACGACGACCGTGCGGATCGCGCGACCGGCCAGGGCCGCCGACACCTTCTCGCTGGCGAGCGCAAGCTCGCGCAAAGCCTGCTCGTCGATGGACGGCGCCACCTCGAGGCGATCGCGCACCTTGCCCTGCACCTGGACGACGCAGGTGACCGTGTCCTGCACTAGCAGCGCTGGGTCAGCGACGGGGAACGGCTCGAACGCCAAGGTCCGATCGTGACCCAGCCGGCGCCAGAGCTCCTCGGCGAGGTGCGGGGCCAGCGGGGCCACCATCAGCACCAGTGGCTCCACGATCTCGCGTGGGGCGAGCGCCAACCGGGTCAGGTGGTTGTTCAGCTCAATCAGCTTGGCGACGGCGGTGTTGAAATGCAGGTCCTCGTAGTCCCGCACGACCGCATCGATGGTCTGGTGCAGGATCCGCTTAGTCGCCAGGTCCGCCGGCTCCTCGCCCACCCGCAGCGTGCCGGTCGACTCCTCGATCACGTTGCGCCACAAGCGCTGCAGGAACCGAAGCGATCCTACGACGGCTCGGGTCTCCCACGGCCGAGACGTGTCGAGCGGGCCCATGGACATCTCGTACACCCGAAACGTATCCGCGCCGTACGACTCGTACATCTCGTCGGGCGTGACGACGTTCTTCAGGGACTTGCCCATCTTGCCGTACTCGCGGGTGACCGGCTCTGCACCAAAAGACCAGGTGCCATCCGGGTTCTCCGTCACCTCGGACGCCGGGACGGGCTGGCCGCGATGGTCGCGGAAGGCGTAGGCCTGGATATACCCCTGGTTGTACAGGCGCCGAAAGGGCTCGCTGCTCGACACGTGCCCCAGGTCGAACAGCACCTTGTGCCAAAAGCGCGCGTACAGCAGGTGCAGCACCGCGTGCTCGATGCCCCCGACGTACAGGTCGACCCCGCCGGAGTCAGCCTCGGATCGCGGCCCCATCCAGTACCGCTCGTTAGCGGCGTCGGCGAACCGCTCGTGATTGGCCGGGTCCAGGTAACGCAGCTCGTACCAGCACGACCCCGCCCATTGCGGCATCACGTTCAGCTCACGGCGATAGGTGCGCAGTCCGTCGCCGAGGTCCACCTCGACGCTGGTCCACCCCGCCGCCCCCGACAGCGGTGGCACCGGCTCGCTCACCGCGTCGTTCGGGTCGAGCGTCTGCGGCCGGTAGTTCTCCACCTCCGGCAGCTCCACGGGCAGCATCGACTCGGGCAACGCGCGCGGCAGCCCGTCGTCGTCGAAGACGATCGGGAACGGCTCGCCCCAGTACCTCTGGCGGCTGAACAGCCAGTCGCGTAGCCGGTAGGTGACCGTGCTCTCGCCAAATCCCTTGCGCTGCAACCAGTCGATGGTGCGACGTTTCGCCTCACCCACATCGAGGCCGTCCAGTGACACCTCCGCGTTGGCGGAGTTCACGGCCGGACCGTCACCAGTGAACGCCGCTCCCTGCCAGCCCGGTGGCGGCTGCACCGTGCGCACGATCGGCAGGTCGTAGGTGGTGGCGAACGCCCAGTCCCGTTCGTCCTGTGCCGGAACCGCCATGATCGCCCCGGTCCCGTACCCCATCAGGACGTAGTCGGCCACGAACACCGGAATCGCTTGTCCCGTAACGGGATTGGTAGCGTAGGCGCCTGTGAACACCCCGGTCTTCTCGCGGCCCTCGGCCTGGCGTTCCAGGTCGGTCTTGGCACCGGCCTGCGCCCGGTAGGCCGCAACCGCGGACGCCGGGTCGCCGGCCCCCGTGGTCCAGACGGCCTTGGTCGACTCCGGCCACGACAGGGGCACCAGCTCGTCCACGAGGGGGTGCTCGGGCGCCAGGACCATGAACGTGGCGCCGAACAACGTGTCTGGGCGGGTGGTGAACACGCTCAGGTCGCCGGCCGGCGTGGGGAACCGCACGGTCGCACCCTCGCTGCGTCCGATCCAGTTGCGCTGCATCGCCTTGACCGGCTCGGGCCAGCCGAGGTCGTCGAGGTCGCTCAGCAGGCGGTCGCCGTACGCGGTGATCCGCATCTTCCACTGGCGCAGGTTGCGCTTGAAGACGGGGAAGTTGCCGATGTCGCTGCGTCCCTCGGCGGTGACCTCCTCGTTGGCGAGCACGGTGCCCAGGCCCGGGCACCAGTTGACGACCGCGTCGGACAGGTAC
>DAIETC010000076.1 GCA_027345905.1 Kineosporiaceae bacterium
CTGGCGCTGCTCGCCCTGGACGCCGTCCTCGGCCCCCACCGCGCAGCCGGGGCGCCCGCGCGCCGCGGTGCGGACCTCCTCGCGCTGGTCGGCCTGCTGGGCGCCCTGGCACTGCTCGTGCCCCTCGCGGGCGCCGACCGCGAGACGTTCTGCACGGCGTCCGGGCGGTGCTCGTACGTCGTCTCCCCGCTCACGCTGGTCCTGCAGGTCCTGGTGCTGGGTGCTGCGCTCGTGTGTCTGCTGCTGGCGCAGGGCCAGCGCGATCGCCTGCCCCGTACCGAGCTGCAGGTGCTGTTGCTGACCGCGACGGCCGGAGCGTGCGCGCTGGCCGGCGCGCGCGACTACGCCACGCTCGCCGTCGCCCTCGAGACGGTGTCGTTGCCAGCCGTCGGACTCGTTGCGCTGCAACGGGACTCGCGCGCAGCCGAGGCGGGCCTGAAGCTGCTGATGACGTCGGTCCTGTCGTTCAGCCTGCTGGCACTGGGTGTCGCCCTGATCTACGCGTCGACCGGCTCGCTGTACCTGGGAGCTTCGCCCAGCTTGGCGCTCGGCGACCTGCGCGCGGTCCAGGGCGTCGGGCTCGCTCTGGTCGTCGCCGGGGCCGCGTTCAAGGTCTCGCTCGTGCCCTTCCACCTGTGGACCCCCGAGACCTACGCGGGGGCGTCCGTGCCGGTTGCCGCGTTCTTGGCCACGGTGTCCAAGGTGGCGGGGGTGAGCGCGATCGTCCTGGTGCTGGCCCTTGGGGCTCCCGCGCGGGCCGCCGGCTGGGCGGCGCCGGTCGGCGTGCTTGCCGTGCTGACCATGAGCGTCGGCAACCTGCTCGCGCTGCGCCAGCGCACCGCCGTACGCCTGCTCGCCTGGTCGACCGTGGCGCAGGCCGGTTGGGTGCTGCTGCCCCTTGCCGGCAGTGCCGACGGCCAGGTGGCCGCTGCCGTGTCTGCATCCCTGGGCTACCTGCTCGCGTACGTCGCCGCCTCGCTGACCGCGTTCGCGGCCGTCGTGTGGGTGGGCGAGCGGCACCCGGACGGCGCCCGGCACGGGCTCGACGCGTACACCGGGTTGTGGCGCCGCCAGCCCGCGCTGACTCTGGTGCTGGGTTTCGCCCTTTTCGCTCTGGCCGGTCTGCCGCCGGGTCTGCTCGGGGTGGTCGCCAAGGTGGTCGCGATCGTGCCGGTGGTTGCAGTGCAGGGCTGGGGGCTGGTGGCCGTCGCGGTGGTCAACGTGGTGCTCGGCGTGGCCGTCTACCTGCGCTGGGCCGCTCGGCTCGTGGCGCGGAACGAACCGGCGTCCCTGCCGGCGGCCCCTGGCGCGTCCCTGGCGGTGACCCCTGGCGCGTCCCTGGTGGTGACCCCTGGCGCGTCCCTGGCGGTGACCCCTGGCGCGCCCGCGTCACGGGCGGGCCGCACGCCGCTCGCGCACCGGCTCGCTCTCGCGCTTGCTGGGGGCGCCTGCCTCGCTCTGTCCGTCCTGCCCCAAGCGATCGCGGGGGCCCTCGGTCTGCCCACCCTGCGCTGAGCCTGTTGACCGGCGTCCGAGGCTTATTGGGGCAACTACGCATCGCCGGCGATGCGTAGTTGCCCCAATCCCGAGATGCGGCTGGGAACGCCGGGGGGTCGGCTGAGCGTTCAGGCACCGAACACCCCAACGAGGAAGGGCGTCATGGGCCACCAGCACTTCAACGGACTGAAGACCGCTGGGCTGCTTGGCGGCATCTTCGGGCTGCTCCTGCTGCTCGGCTCGGTGATCGGCGGCGGCCGGTTCATCTGGGCCTTCGCGCTGCTCGGGGTGGCCATGACGGCGTACGGGTACTGGAACAGCGACAAGATCGCGATCCGGGCGATGCGGGCCCGGCCGGTGAGCGAGGCCGAGCAGCCCGCGATGTACCGCATCGTCCGTGAGCTGTCGACCCGCGCTCGCCAGCCCATGCCGCGCCTGTTCGTCTCACCGACCATGGCGCCCAACGCGTTCGCCACGGGGCGCAACCCGGCCAACGCCGCGGTGTGCTGCACCGACGGGATCTTGGCCATGCTTGACGAGCGCGAGCTGCGCGGTGTGCTGGGGCACGAGCTGATGCACGTCTACAACCGCGACATCCTCACCTCCTCAGTGGCCGCGGCGATCGCGGGGGTCGTGACCTCCATCGCGCAGATCGGCCTGTTCTTCGGCGGCGGTTTCGGCGGCGGCAACGACGAGGACCGCCCGAACCCGCTCGTGCTGATCCTGATGAGCATCGCCGCACCGATGGCCGCGATGCTGATCCAGATGGCGATCAGCCGCACCCGCGAGTACGACGCCGACGAGGACGGCGCGCGGCTGACCGGCGACCCGCTCGCACTGGCATCGGCGCTGCGCAAGCTCGAGGCCGGGACCCAGGCACTGCCGCTGCCCCCCGACCGCGAGCTGGTCAACAGCAGCCACCTGATGATCGCCAACCCGTTCCGCGGCGAGGGCATGGCCCGGCTGTTCAGCACCCACCCGCCGATGGCCGACCGGATCTACCGGCTGGAGTCCATGGCCGGCTACCAGCGCTGAGCGCTCAGGGCCAGGTTCCCAACCAGCCGCGAACGGCAGCCCACGCGCGCGAGCGGGGATCCAGGTGCTCGTAGTGGCCCTCGCCCGCCACGACCTCCAGGCGGACGACGTCGCCGGCGCCTGCCGCCGCGGCCGCGAAGTCACGAGCCTGCGCGGGCGGGACCGTGTCGTCGTCCGCGCCGGTGAGCACGAGGAGCGGCACGCCGATCGGCAGCAGTCGGCTCGGGTCGGCCAGCGCGTACCGCTGCGGCACGCTGGTCGGCGAGCCGCCCAGCAGCGCCTCGACCGCCCCGCCGCCCAGGCCCGCACCAGCCGCCGCGGCCAGGTCGTTGACCCCCGCCTGGGTGGCAACCGCACTGACCCGGACGACGGGGGCTGCCCCGGGCGCGCCGGCGGGCAGTCCCGGCCGGGCGGCGAGCCACAGGGCCAGCGTGCCCCCGGCCGAGTGGCCGATCGCGACGACGCGGCCCAGATCCAGGTCGTGTTCGCGGGCCGCCACCCCCAGGTGGTCCAGGCCCGCGGCGACGTCGGTAAACGTAGTCGGCCAGCCGCCGCCGTTGCCGAGCCTGCGGTAGTCCAGGTTCCACACCGCCCAGCCGGCGCCCACCAGGTCGGCCGCGACGGCGTCCTCGAGCGAACGGTCGTACACGGCCCTCCAGAACCCGCCGTGCACCAGCACCGCTGTCCCGCGGGGAGTGGTTACCGGCAGCCACAGCTCACCGGTCTGCGCCGCGTCGGGACCGTACTGGTGGGTGTGCCGCCGCTCGCCTGGTTCGGTGCGGGGCGGCGTCCGGGCAGGTGGGGGCGGCGCCGCGGTCACCGGTAGTTCGTGAACTGCACGGCGACGTCGAGGTCGGCGCCGCGCAGCAGGGCCTGCACCGCTTGCAGGTCGTCACGGGACTTGCTGGAGACGCGCAGCTCGTCACCTTGGATCAGGACCTTGACGCCCCGGGGCCCCTCGTCGCGGATCAGCTTGCCGAGCTTCTTCGCGTTCTCCTGGCTCAGCCCCTCCTTCAAGGTGGCCTCGATGCGGTACTCCTTGCCGGACGCCTTGGGCTCCCCGGCGTCCAGTGCCTTGAGCGAGACCCCGCGGTGCACGAGCTTGGACTGCAGCACGTCCAGAACTGCCTTGACGCGTTCCTCGCTGTTCGCCTTCATCACGATGCTCTCGCCGCTCCACGCTACCGACGCGTCGGTGCCCTTGAAGTCGTAGCGCTGGGCGACCTCCTTGGCCGCCTGGTTCAGCGCGTTGTCGACCTCTTGGCGATCGACCTTGCTGACGACGTCCATCGAGGAGTCGGCCACGGTGTCCTCCAGGTGTGCGGGTGCGGTCGCTGCGCTTGCTATCCTTCAACCGCCGGTCGGGGGCGACCTCGACGGCGCGGCAGGTTGCCCGAGCGGCCAATGGGAGCGGACTGTAAATCCGTCGCGAAAGCTACGAAGGTTCGAATCCTTCACCTGCCACCCGTCCGATCAGACCGGGCTGGGCCCGCAAGGCCGTCGACGGATGGGCTTGCGGGTCTTCAGTTTTTCCTGACTCGTCGCACGGGTCGACATGACCGCATCTGAGTCGCGTGTCCGGAAGACGCCGAGAGCCACCCCCGCCGGGGCATCGTCGCTGGTCACCGGCTCGGGAGTCCGACTGTCACGGCGAGCAAAACGCAAACCCGGGCGCGCATTTGGCACCGGTAGCCGTCCACGACAGACACTGCCGACCTCGACCGGGACCAGCGGGACGAGTAGCAGCCGGAGGGCCACCTCAAGGTCAATGGCAGCATCCGCCACGTCGCACACCCCTAGGCAGCAAGCAGCCTCAGCCCCGGTCCAGCCCGACCGGGTCGACGTCATGCGGGGCGGCGGCCCTCGGGGCGGGCGGCCGTGGTGGCGAAGTGGATTTCTCGGGGCGTGCGCCGAGCGTGTAACCTGCACGACTGCTGCCCCAATAGCTCAGTCGGTAGAGCGTCTCCATGGTAAGGAGAAGGTCTACGGTTCGATTCCGTATTGGGGCTCAGGATCGGCGTCGCCGTCCGTGCCGCGTCCTTCGTCGTGGCCGGACGGCGCCGCGGGCCTTGGCGGAGTAGCTCAGTTGGTAGAGCAAGCGGCTCATAATCGCTGTGTCGTCGGTTCAAGTCCGGCCTCCGCTACCGGCTCGAGGTCGCGTACCCTTGAGTGAGTTCGAGTCCAGCCCCTGAAAGAAGGCAGTGCCGTGGCCAAGAGCACCGATGTCCGCCCCAAGATCACGTTGGCGTGCGTGGACTGCAAGGAGCGCAACTACATCACCAAGAAGAACCGGCGCAACGACCCCGACCGGCTGGAGATGAAGAAGTTCTGCCCCCGCGACGGCCGGCACACCGTGCACCGCGAGACCCGCTGACCGCGAGCGCGCAAACGGCCATCCCCGGCGCCTGGGGGTGGCCGTCGTCGTATCCGTCGCATTCTTCTGGAGGCCCTTGATGGTCAACGCCTCGTACGCCGGACGCACCTATCCGCCCACCCCGGCCTACGAGGTGGGCCGGGAGAAGCTGCGCGAGTTCGCCCAGGCCACCGGGATGCATCCGGTGCACGTCGACGCCCAGGCCGCCCGCGCCCTGGGCTACCCGGACGTCATCGCGCCGCCCACGTTCGCGGTAGTGATCGCCCAGCGCTGCGAGCGCCAGCTGGTGCTCGACCCCGACGCCGGGATCGACTACAGCCGGGTCGTGCACGGCGAGCAGAGCTTTCGCCACCACCGCCCGATCGTGGCCGGCGACCGGCTGGTCGCCGTGCTGCACGTGGACGGCGTGCGCTCCGCCGGCGGGCACGCGATGGTGACGACACGTAGCGAGATCGCCACCGAGGGCGGCGAACCGGTGTGCACCGTCTCGTCCACGATCGTCGTACGCGGCGACTCGTGATCGCCTTCGACGACGTCGCGGTGGGCGACCCGCTGCCCGGCGCCAGCTTCCCGGTCACCCGCGCCGACCTGGTGCGGTACTGCGGCGCCAGCGGCGACTTCAACACCATCCACTGGAACGAGCGGATCGCCCGCGAGGTGGGCCTGCCCGACGTGATCGCGCACGGCATGTTCACCATGGCGACCGCAGTTCGGGTGGTCACCGCCTGGTGCGACGACCCCGGCGCGGTCATCGAGTACGGCGTGCGGTTCACCAAGCCGGTGCCCGTCCCGGACGTCGGCGGCGCGGTCATCGAGGTCGCCGGTGTGATCGCGGCCAAGGACGAGGAAGCCCGCACGGTGCGCGTCGACCTGACCGCCACCATCCCCGGTTCGGGTGCCGGCGGCTCGGGTGACGTC
>DAIETC010000081.1 GCA_027345905.1 Kineosporiaceae bacterium
CTGGCGCTCCTCCATGCACTCCAGCAGCGCGGACTGGGTCTTGGGGGAGGCCCGGTTGATCTCGTCGCCGAGCACCACGTTGGCGAAGACCGCGCCAGGGCGAAACTCGAAGTCGCGTCGGTCCTGGTTGAAGATGCTCACCCCGGTCAGGTCGCTGGGCAGCAGGTCGGGGGTGAACTGGATCCGGCGCACGCTGCAGTCGACCGCGCGGGCCAACGCCTTGGCGAGCATGGTCTTTCCGACGCCGGGAACGTCCTCGATCAGCAGGTGCCCTTGCGCCAGCAGGACGGTCAGCGCGGTCCGCACGACCTGTGGTTTGCCTTCGATGACGCTCTGGACGGTGGTGGCGATCTGACCAGCGACCTGGGTCAGCTCGGCCAGGTCGTCGTCCCTGCGCGGGACAGGCTCGACCCGAGGGGCGCTCACGATGCCTCCAAGTAGGGCGGCAAGTTTTTGGCCGCGCGTCCATCCTGTGCCGCTGGCGCCAGTCTGTCAGCCGATCACCCCCACAAGATTCGTCCGCCGCTGTCCGCTCTCGGGCGGCGCGCAGGCCGCAAAGGGGAGGACATCCATCGCTCGGATGGAGCAAAGGTGGTTGACGGTGGAGCGTTGTGGGGTAAAGTGGAGGACACCGGAGCGGCGGGGTGCCGTGCGTCGGGTCGAGCGCGGCGGGGTCGGGAGGTGGGGCCGGTGTTCGTCGGAGACTTCGCCCCGCGTCTGGACGACAAAGGCCGGCTGTTCCTGCCCGCCAAGTTCCGCCCGCTGCTCTCGGAGGGGGTCGTCATCACCCGCGGTCAGGAGCGCTGCCTGTACGTCTACCCGCAGTCGGACTTCGCCAAGATGGTGCAGTCGCTGCGAGACCAGCCCGCATCCACCCCCGAGCTGCGGGCCTACGAGCGCATGCTCGGCTCATCCGGCGGCCACGAGGTCCCGGACCGGCAGGGACGCATCACCATCCCGCACAAGCTGCGCGAGTACGCCGGGCTGGATCGGGACTGCGTCGTCATCGGCGCCGTCACCCGGGTCGAGATCTGGGACACCGCCGCCTGGGGCGCCTACGAGGCCGAGCACGAGGCGCAGTACGCACAAGGGGCGGGGGTGAACGTCCCGGGCGCGCTGTGAGGGTCGGGCCGATGGGCCCGCCGTACGACGAGGTCTCCACCCGCTCCCCGTGTCCTGGCGCACCTTCCCCGGTGCCAGGGCGCAGGCAGCCATTGCAGGGGCGGTTGGGGACCTGGCCGGACGGCGTCAGGCCAGCGGCCAGCGTCCGAGCAGCCCCGCCCACCAGACCGAGCAGGACCAGACCGAGCAGGACCAGACCGAGCAGCAACGAACCAGGAAGGCAGCAGATGGCACAAGGCGGCGCGGCACGGCACGTGCCCGTGCTGCGCGAGCGCGTCGTAGCCCTGCTGGAGCCTGCGCTGCGCGAGCCCGGCTCGCTCTTCGTTGACGCGACCCTGGGGCTGGGGGGGCACGCCGAGGCCGTGCTCAGCGCGTGCCCGGGCGCCCAGCTCGTGGGCATCGACCGCGATCTGCAGGCCCTTGCCATGGCGGGGGAGCGGTTGGCGCCCTTCGGGGAGCGGGTGCGTCTGGTCCATGCGGTCTACGACCAGCTGACCCAGGTCCTGCAGCAGCTGGGCCTGACCCGCGTCGCGGCGGTCCTGCTGGACCTGGGGGTCTCTTCACTGCAGCTGGACGAGCGGGAGCGGGGCTTCTCCTACCGGGTGGACGCGCCGCTGGACATGCGGATGGACCAGTCCGAGGGGATGACGGCAGCCGAGGTGCTGAACTCCTACCCCGCCGCGGATCTGGCCCGGATTCTTCGCGAGTACGGCGAGGAGCGGTTCGCCGCCAGGATCGCCTCGGCGATTGTGCGTGAGCGGTAGCGTGAGCCCGTCGGGACCTCCGCGCGCCTGGTGAACATTGTGCGGGCAAATGTGCCAGGTGGCGCCGGTGCGCGAAGCGGCAATCCCGCCAAACGCACGTTCCAGGCGCTGCGGATCGAGGTCAACGGTGAGCTGAACGCGTTGGAGGGTGCGCTCCCTGCGGCGATCGAGGCGTTGGCCGTGGGGGGTCGGATCGCCGTCCTGGCCTACCACTCGCTGGAGGACCGCTTGGTCAAGGCGGCGTTGGCGGCCGGTGCGCGCAGCACCACCCCCGAAGGGGTCCCAGTCGAGCTGCCTGGGCACGGCCCGTACCTGCGGCTGCTGACCAGGGGCGCGGCGGCGCCGAGCGAGGAAGAGATCGAGCAGAACCCACGAGCGGCGTCGGCACGCCTGCGGGCAGCCGAACGCGTGCGACCCACGAGCGTGCGACCCACGATAGGAGCGGTGGCATGAGCCAGACCTTGGCGGCCGGAAGCGGTCCTGCGACGTCCCGCGGTGCCAGCGCCGCGTCAGCCACCGCTCGGCCTCGCCCGCGCGGCCCCGCCCGCGCGCCGCGACCCAGCCTGCGGGTTGTTGCCGCACCGGTCAGTGAGCGCAGCCGTTCGCTGTTCGTCGGCGGGTGCCTTGCCCTACTCATCGGTGGCCTGTTGACCCTGCTGATGCTGAACATCGCCCTCGCCCAGGGGTCGTTTCGCCTGCACGACCTGACGTTGGCGTCCCGGCTGCTGACCGACCAGGCGCAGGCGCTGAACGAGGACATCGCGGTCCAGGCCGCACCAGCGCAGCTGGCCAAGAAGGCGGCTGCCCTGGGCATGGTGCCCTCGGGGTCCGTCGCGTTCCTGCGGCTTTCCGACGGCAAGATCCTCGGCGTGGCGACCCCCGCCGCGGCCCCTAAGGCGCCTACCGTGTCGCAGACCACCCCGAACCGGGCGACGACCGTCAGCCCGAACGGGGCTACGACCCCTAACCCGACGAGCACGGCCGCCGCGACAGCGACGTCGACCAAACCCAGCCCCCGAACGGCGACTGCAGCACCGACCGCAGTACGGACCGCAGCACCGACCCCCAGCAAGACCAAGCGGTAAGCCCGCCGGGGGCAGACCCCTGCGGCCGGAGCCAACTTCCCAGTGACCCTCGACAGGCGAGAAGGTGAGCGTGGACCAGCCCCGCGGACCTCGGGCCGGTGCCCGCCCCCCGGTCGGGACGTCGTCCGCTCGGCGTAGCACGAGCCGTCCGGCCCGCCCCACGACCCCGACGTCCCGCCCACGCCGACCAAGCCCCAGCCACTCGGCGGGACATCGGGGAAGCGGTGGTGGTGGCCAGCCTCTGGGCCCGGGCCTTGGGCACCCGCAGCGTCGGGTGCGCGCGATGTTCTTGACGGTCTGCGTGGTGCTGAGCCTGTTCGCCGTCCAGCTGCTGCGGCTGCAGGCCCTGGACGCCTCGGCCATGGCCAAGCAGGCGCTTGGCGCTCGGCTGGTGACGGCGGTCGTGCCCGCCCTGCGCGGAGAGATCCTGGACTCGAACGGGGCTGTGCTCGCGGCAAGCGTCGAGCGCTGGGACATCGTGGTCGACCAGCGCGTGGTACGCCAGTGGCAGCGCTTCGAGCCCGACCCCAAGAACCCGTCCCTGACCCGCAAGGTCACCTTGGGAGTGCGCGATGCGGCGGTCCTGCTCGCCCCACTGCTGGGCAAGAGCGTGGACGCCCTCAGCGCGCGCCTGAGCGGTAACAGCGGCTACGTCGTCGTCGCCAAGGCCGTGACCCCGGCGGTCTGGCGCGCGGTGAACGCCCTGAACATCGGCGGCATCGACGGGGTACGCACCAGCGCCCGGGTGCACCCCGCGGGGGGTCTGGCGGCTCCGGTCATCGGCTGGTTCACGGCCGACAACCGCCCACTGGGCGGTATGGAGGCCATGCTGAACTCGCAGCTGACCGGCAAGGACGGCAGCATCACCTACGAGCGCGACCCCAGCGGACGCCAGATCGCCACGGGCGAGATCGCGAGCACGCCGGCCGTCCCGGGCCAGAACGTGCGGCTGACCATCGACCGCGACCTGCAGTGGAAGGCCGAGCAGGCCCTGGGCGCGCAGGTCAAGGCCACCGGCGCGCTGTCCGGCACTGCGGTGGTGATCCGCGTGAAGGACGGCGCGATCCTGGCCCTGGCCAACGCGCCGGCGTTCGACCCCAACGCCACGGGCCCTTCGCTCGGCGCCAACCTGCGCAACCGGGCGCTCGGTGACATCTACGAGCCCGGCTCGACCGGGAAGGTGATGACGGCGTCGGCGGTGATCGAGGAGGGCTCGGTGACCCCCATGACGGTGTTCGCCGTCCCCAACACGTTGACCCGCGCCGGACGCGTCTTTCACGATGCCGAGGTCCACCCGCTCGAAAAGCTGACCTTCGCCGGAGTGCTGGCCAAGTCCAGCAACATCGGCACGATGATGGCCGGTGAGCGCGTGCCTGCCGCCACGATCCACGACTACCTGGCCAGGTTCGGAATCGGCCAGCCCACCGGCCTGAACTTTCCCGGTGAGAGCCAAGGGATCCTGGCACCGGCCGACCAGTGGAGCGGCACCCAGCGCTACACGGTCCTGTTCGGGCAGGGCCTGTCGGTCAACGCCGTGCAGGCCGCCAGCGTCTACCAGACGATCGCCAACGGTGGCGTGCGGATGCCCCCCTCGCTCGTCGAGGGCATCCAGCGTCCGGACGGGACGCTGGTGCCGTCCCCCGCCCGCAAGGGCACCCGGGTGGTCAGCGCGCGCACCGCCCGCATGGTGGTCGCCATGCTGGAAGGGGTGGTGAGCAACCAGGGCACGGCACCCGAGGCCCGTATCCCCGGCTACCGGGTAGCCGGCAAGACCGGTACGGCGCAGCGGTACGACGGCGCGTGCGGCTGCTACCGCGGGTACACGGGGTCCTTCATCGGGTTGGCGCCCGCCGACGCGCCGCAGCTGGTGGTCGCGGTGACCCTGCAGCGGCCGGTCAAGGGCTACTACGGCGGGACCGTTGCCGCCCCGGTGTTCCGCGACATCATGACCTATGCCCTGCAGGCTCTGCAGATCCCGCCGACCGGCGCGATCTCTCCCCGAATCCGCCTGACACCCGTTGGCGGGTAACCTCGCCTCGTGCCGACGCCTGCCGGTCTGCGTCCCGCCACCGCTCCCGGGGCCGCGCTCGAGACGCTCGCGGCGCTTGCTGGCGTCACCGACCTGCCTCTGGCCGGCAGGGGTCTGTGGGTGAGCGGGGTCGCCCTGGACTCTCGAGCCGTGCAACCCGGTGACCTGTACGCCGCACTGCCCGGCTCCCATGCGCACGGTGCGGAGCACGTGGGGCAGGCGGCTGGAGCCGGCGCTGTCGCCGTCCTCACCGACCCGCAGGGCGCAGCGCGCTGCGCGGACCTGACGGTGCCGATCCTGGTCTGCCCGCACCCACGCGCGGTCCTCGGGCCGCTCGCGGCGCAGGTCTACGGCCATCCGGCCCGCGACCTGCTCGTCCTCGGCGTCACCGGGACCAACGGCAAGACGACCACCACCTTCTTGCTGGACGCCGCGCTGCGGGCCGCTGGGTGGCGCACCGGGCTGATCGGCACGGTGCAGACCCGGATCGCGGACACGCACCTGCCGAGCCTGCACACCACGCCGGAGGCACCCGACCTGCACTGCCTGCTGGCGCTCATGCGCGAGCAGGCGGTGCAGGCCTGCTCGATCGAGGTGTCCAGCCAAGCGCTGGCGCAGCACCGCGTCGACGCGCTGGTCGTCGACGTCGCCGGCTTCACGAGCTTTAGCCAGGACCACCTCGAGCTGCACGGGGACATGGCGAGCTACCTGGATGCCAAGGCGCTGCTGTTCACACCGCAGCACAGCCGGCACGCCGTCGTCGTCATCGACGACGACGGCGGACGGGCGATCGCCGAGCGGGCGAGCGTGCCGGTCACCACCTTGTCCGCACGCGAGGACACCGGCGCCGACTGGTGGGTGCACGACCGCCTGACCGACGGGCATGGCACCTGCTTCGTCCTGTCCCATCGCGGGGCCCAGCCGGCGCTGTCCCTACGTTGCGCCCTACCTGGCGACTTCAACGTGATGAACACGGCGCTGGCCGCGCTCATGCTGGTCACTGCTGGCATCGATGGAGCGGACGTCGTCGACGGGCTCGCGCAGGCCGAGGGGGTGCCCGGGCGCATGGAGCGCGTGAGCGCCGGTGCGCCGGACGAGCCGCTGGCCATCGTCGACTACGCGCACACCCCGCAGGCCGTGGCGCGGGCGCTGCACGCGCTGCGAACGATGGTCCCCGCGGGCCGGCTGATCGTCGTCCTGGGAGCCCGTGGTGACCGCGACCCCGGCAAGCGGGCCGGTATGGGTGCGGCCGCCGCGACCTGGGCGGACGTCGTCCTGGTGAGCGACGACAACCCACGCAGCGAGGACCCGGGCGCCATCCGGGCGGCCGTCCTGGCGGGTGCGCGCGCCGTCGGCGGTGGCGCCACGATCCTGGAGGTGGGCGAGCGCCGCGACGCGATCCGCCAGGCGGTCGACCTGGCCGGCGCCGGTGACGTGCTGCTGGTGGCCGGGAAGGGGCACGAGCAGGGCCAGGAGGTCGGGGGAGTTCGCCATCCCTTCGATGACCGGGTCGAGCTGGCCCGGGCCCTCGCGCAGCGGCGCACCGCAGGACATCCGACATGATCGCCCTGACGCTGGCCGAGGTGGCCCAGATCGTGGGGGGCCGGGTCGTAGGCGAGGCGACCAGGCGGGTTACCGGCCCGGTGGTCACCGACGCGCGCCAGTGCGCACCCGGCAGCTTGTACGTCGCCCGGCGCGGTGAGCACGCGGACGGTCACGACTTCGTCGCCCAGGCGGGCGAGCGCTTGGCCGCCGGTGCCCTCACCGACCGGCCGGTGCCGGGGCTGGCCTGCGTCGTCGTCCCTGACGTCCAGGCGGCGTTCGCGGCCCTGGCGGGTGAGGTCGTGCGCAGGGTGCCCGGCCTGGCCGTGGTCGCCGTGACCGGGTCCTCGGGTAAGACGAGCACCAAGGACCTGCTCGCCAGCGTGCTGGGCGCGCACGGGCCCACGGTGGCGGCCCAGGAGTCCTTCAACGGGGAGGTGGGGGTGCCCCTGACGGCGCTGCGGGTCGAGCCCGACACCCGGTTCCTCGTGCTTGAGATGGGGGCGCGGGCCGTCGGCGACCTGCGCTACCTGACCAGCATCGTGGCACCGGACCTGGCCGTGGTGCTCAACGTCGGCGCGGCGCACGCCGGCCAGTTCGGGTCACTGGAGACCACCGCGCGCGCCAAGGCCGAGCTGGTCACCGGTCTGGCGCCAGAGGCCGTCGCGGTCCTGAACGCCGACGACCCGCGGGTGTCGGCCATGGCGGCCCAGACCAGGGCCGGGGTGGTCACGTTCGGCACCACCCCGACTGCCGACGTCCGCGCCGAGCACGTGCACCTGGACGCCCGCGCCCGAGCCACCTTTGCGCTGCGCACCCCGGACGGCGGCAGCGCCCAGGTGCGGCTCAACCTGCACGGTGAACACCACGTGAGCAACGCGCTCGCCGTGGCGGCGGTGGCCCTGCATCTGCAGCTGAGCCTCGAACAGGTGGCCACAGCCCTTAGTGCCGCGCAGGCCACGAGTCGCTGGCGGATGCAGGTATCGCAGCGCGCGGACGGCGTGGTTGTCGTCAACGACGCCTACAACGCGAACCCGGACTCGATGGCGGCCGCGCTGCGGGCGCTCGCGAACATGGCGCGCGGCCGGCGCAGCTGGGCGGTGCTGGGCGAGATGCGCGAGCTCGGCGACGTGAGCGAGGAGGAGCATCGCGCGCTCGGCCGGCTCGCCCGGGAGCTCGGGATCGACGAGCTCGTCGTCGTGGGCGAGGG
>DAIETC010000088.1 GCA_027345905.1 Kineosporiaceae bacterium
CGACACCGCCTCGAGCAACGACCCGTCCTCGAGCAGGCGCACCGTCTCGAAGCTGAAGGTCGAGAACGTGGTGAGCGCCCCGCAGAACCCCGTCCCGACCAGGGCGAGCAGCCACACCGGTCCGTGGCCGGCGTTGACGGCACCGGCGACCAGGCCCAGGACGAGGGAGCCCAGCGCGTTGACGCTCAGCGTGCCCCACGGCATCCGGGACTCGTGCTTGGACTGGACGAACAGGTCGAGCAGGTAACGGACCGGAGCGCCGAGCATCGCTCCCAGGACGACGTAGAGCGCGGTCATCGGCCAGGCCAGCGCTCGTCGTCCGGGCTGCGGCGTGCGACCAGACGCGCGGCGACCGGCCGGGTGACCCGCAGACCAAGCCACACGCTGAGCAGCCCGCCCAGCAGGCTTGCGGCCAGGTAGATACCGGCCGTGCCCAGCCGGCCGGCCGCAATCTGGTCGTGCACGTCCAGCATGTAGGTCGAGAAGGTGGTAAAGCCGCCCAGGACCCCGACGCCCAGGAACGGGCGTAGGTAGCGCGGTGACCACACATCGCTGACGAGCACCATCAGCACGCCGAGCAGGAAGGAACCGAGCATGTTGACCGCGAACGTCGACCACGCGAAGCTGCCTGGGCGGTGCATGAGTGCCAGGCTCAGCGCCCAGCGGGCGAGGGAGCCGAGCACCCCTCCGGCGCTGATGACCGCCAGGATGTCCTTGCGGTCAACGAGAACTCCCCACGCCGCCTGCGCGTGGTGACGAGTTCGCGACCATCC
The DNA here is from genome assembly GCA_027345905.1 of Kineosporiaceae bacterium. Classification (GTDB taxonomy): domain Bacteria; phylum Actinomycetota; class Actinomycetes; order Actinomycetales; family Angustibacteraceae; genus DAIETC01. The sequence continues at coordinate 774 of DAIETC010000088.1, forward strand.
GCGCAGCCGGTCCTGGGGCTGGACGTCGGGGTCGAGCGGCATCGGCTCGGCTGCCACCCGCTGAGCCTCGTCCACGCGCACTCCTACCCTCGTGCTTGGGTAGGGACTGTTGGCAGTTGACCTGCGGTTGTCGGCGAGCCCCACCGCCATCGGCGCACAGGATATCCCAGCGGTTGTCGACCGCGGCATATCGTGGAGCCGCCAGCGGGATGCCAAGGAGGTGCGGGTTGCGGTTCGTCACCTTCACCACCGAGCAGGACGACGGACGCCCACCACCGGCGTGGAGCCTGGATCGTGCGTCCGGCACCCGCGTCGGCGTGCAGCTGGCCGATGGCGCGATTTGCCTCATGCCGCCCGGACGTCGGTTGGTAGACCTGGTGGGGGACGGACCTGAGGCGCTGGCCGAGGTGGGCCGCGAGACGGTTGCGCACCCGAGCAGCGTGGTCGACTCCGCGCAGGTTCGAGTGCTTCCCCCGGTGCCGGCGCCCCCCTCGGTGCGGGACTTCATGACCTTCGAACAGCACGTCGCGGGCGCGGTCAAGACCCGCGACCCGCAGGCGCACGTGGTGCCCGAGTGGTACGACATCCCCGCGTTCTACTTCTCCAACCCGGCGAGCCTGGTCGGGGCGCATGACCCGGTGCCGATGCCACCGGGCTCCTTTCAGCTGGACCTGGAGCTGGAGGTTGGCGCCATCATCGGGCGTGCGGGCACGAACATCTCGCTGCGCGAGGCGCCCGGGCACATCGCCGGGTACACCGTCTTGAACGACTGGTCGGCCCGGGACCTGCAACGCCACGAGATGCGGGTCGGGCTGGGGCCGGCCAAGGGCAAGGACACGGCGACCACGCTGGGGCCGGCGCTGGTGACACCCGACGAGCTCGCACCGTACGCCCTCGGTGCATCCTTCGACCTGGGCATGCACGCGACGATCAACGGGGTGCGCCTGGGCGGCGACCGGCTCCCGCACATGCACTGGAGCTTCGCCCAGCTGATCGTGTACGCCTCGCGGGGCACCTGGCTGCGCCCTGGAGATGTGCTGGGATCGGGCACCTGCGGGGGTGGTTGCCTTGCCGAGCTGTGGGGCCACCACGGGTTCGGGGCGCGCCCCAGCCTACAGGTCGGTGACGTCGTCCGCCTGGACGTCGACGTGCTCGGTGCCGTCGAGAACCGGGTGGTGACTGGCGAGCGCCCGCAGCCATTGTCCGGTGAGCGCCCATGAGTGGCTCTGCGAGCGCGGATGCCACGACGACCGGCGGGCGCACGCATCGGTTGCTGGCCGTCGAAACTGCTGTGGTCCTCACCTTGGCAGTCGGCCTGAGTGCAGTGCGGTCAGTGCTGGTGTTCGTCGCGGCGGTGCTCACCCCCGGGGGACTGCGCGCACAGCAGGCCACCCTCAACGGCTCGCTCGCTCCCGGACACCCCTGGGTGGACCTGGGTCTGCAACTGGCGTCGCTGGCCCGACTGGTGCTGCCGGTGGCGGTCGTCGTCGTGCTCGTGGCTTTGCGCGGCGAGCAGTTGCGGGGCATTGGCCTGCGCACCGACCGATGGCGGCGCGACCTGCTGATCGGTGTGGGCGCCGCGGCCCTGATCGGCGGGATCGGCCTGAGCGCGTACCTGGTCTCGTATGCGGCAGGCGGCAGCGTCGCCGTCATCCCGACCACCCTGCCCGCGGTGTGGTGGCGAGTACCTGTCCTGGTGCTGGCCGCGGCCGCGAACGCCGCACTGGAGGAGGGGGTCCTTGTCGGCTACCTCATGCGCCGGGCGGCGCAGCTGGGGTGGTCACCGGCCCGTGCGGTAGCGACCAGCGCCGCCATCCGCGGCTGCTACCACCTGTATCAGGGCGTTGCGGGCCTGGTGGGCAACGCGGTGATGGGGGCGTTCTTCGCGCGCTACTTCCAGCGCACCGGACGGGTCGTTCCCCAGCTCGTCGCGCACACGGTGATCGACACTGGCGCCTTCCTCGGTTACCTGCTCGTCGCCGGCCACGTCTCGTGGCTGCCGCTGCCAGCGGGAGGGGGCTGACTCAGGCGGGCATGGCCTCGAACGGCGACGCGTACGACTCGATGCCCGCCAGGAGCGCCTGCGCCTCGGCCACCGGCATCCGGTCGGTCTCGGCGCGCAGCAGCAGGGGCAGCAGCCGCACGTCGCCCGCGGTCGCGATCCCGCTGATCTCGGGGCGGGCCAGCGACCAGGACACCGCAGCCCGGACCCGCTGGTACTCATCGAACGGCTCGTACCACGTGGCGTACCGCTGCCCGCCGGTGTCCGGCCAGTTGCGGTGGGCCGCGGTCTTGATCGTCATCAGGCCCACGTCATCGGCGCGGACCTGCTCGACCAGTGCCTCGTAGTCCGAGCGGTAGTCCGGATCGGCGTACAGGACGAAGTTGAGCGGGGTCAGTACCGTGGCGAAGGGGAAGCGCCGCAACGCCTCCAGGTGGGTGGCTGGTGCCAGAGGGCCGTGGCCGGTGATGCCGATCGCCCCGACGAGTCCCTCGTCCTGCGCCCGAACGGCGGCCTCGATCGCACCGCCGGGGCCGGTGGCGCGGTCGAGCTCTTCCAGGTCGCCGATCGCATGCAGCTGCAACAGGTCGA
>DAIETC010000100.1 GCA_027345905.1 Kineosporiaceae bacterium
GTCAGTTCGGTGGTGAACTCGTCAGCCCGCGTGCCTCCATCCACGTGCACGGCGCCGCGTACGACGTCCAGACGTCCGACGGCAGCAAGGTGGGCTTCAACGACGACACGACGGTCGGCAGGGGGTCCAGCATCCAGTACACATGGCTTGCGCCGGCCCAAGAAGGTGCGTACCTGTTTCACGACCACGGCGCTTTGGCCGGATCGGAGGGCGACGGCGGCGCAACCGTGCACGGGCTGTTCGGTGCCCTTGCGGTAGAGCCGGCGGGTTCGTCCTGGGCCGATCCGGTGAGTGGCGCACGCCTGGACACGCCGACGCCGTACACCGACGTGGCCGGGCAAAGCGGCGAGCTGTACGTCGATGCCGTGATCACGCCCCCCACCGCTGCGAGTTTTCGCGAGAGCGTGCAGCTGGGACAGGACGAGATCCCGGGCATCGGGTTCGGGTTCAACTACGGTTCCGAACCGGGCGCCCGGCGTGAGGAACAGAAGTGCCCCGACTGCGTCGGGGAAGAGACGTCCTTGTCGTCGTGGACGTACGGGGACCCTGCGCTCGTGAAGCTGGCGAGCGGCAAGGGGCCGTGGCTGCCGAAGGACGGCCTGGACAAGGCCGAGGACTGCGGCCTTCGCCGCCAGGACTCGGCGGGGAAGGTCACAGGCTCGTGCTGGACCTCGAACGTCACCCATGCCTATAGCAAGGACCCCATCACCTTCCGCTACGGCCTGGTCGGGGTGAAGGAAACCCACGTGTTCCACATGCACGCGCACCAGTGGCTGGTGGAGCCGAAGGACGACGCGGTCAGCCCCGAGACCGGCAACCCGCAGAGCACGAAGGTCGACTCGCAGACGTTCGGCCCGGGTGAGATGTTCAACGCCGAACTCATCGGCGGGGCGGGAAGCCTCCCAGGAACAGTGGGAGACACCATCTTCCACTGTCACCTCTATCCGCACTTCGCCCAGGGATTCTGGGCCCTGCTGCGCGTTCACGACGTCCACGAGGACGGCACCGGAACGACCCCCGACGGGATCGGGGTGCGCGAGCTGAGGACGCTGGCCGACCGAGCAGCCAAGCCCGGCCCGACCGTCACCAGCCCCGGCTACCCGCGCTTCATCCCCGGCCAGGTGGGCTGGCGCGCACCCCAGCCGTATCTCGGCGTCAGCGAGCCCAGTGGTGCCGCGGACCTGCCCGCCACGGTGGCACGAGAGGACCTGGTCCAAGCCAAGCGGATGGTCGCTGGCCGCTACCTCGACCCGGCAGTTCTGGAGAAGGCCCAGCGGATCACCAGCACCTCGGCTGGAATCCACGAGGTGCAGGAAGTCGACAACACCTCAGGCCCGCGGGCCGAGGAACAAGTCATCACCATGCAGGCGACGGGGGGTAGCTTCTCGGTCGTCGCAGATCCGATGGCCCAGGGGTTGCCGTACGACGTGTCGCCCGGTGTCCTCGAGGCCGCCGTCGAACGGGCGGTGGGCATCGGCGTCACCACGGTGCCGACGGACACAGCATCGAGCGGCGGATCGTGGTCCTGGCGGTTCAGGTACGACGTGGTGGGGGACCGTCCGGAACTCGCGTTGCAGACGGCGACGCTTCAGGGCACGGCCACCGCGACAACCCTCGTGCAAGGCGGGACCGGCGGCACCTTCACGTTGGGCTATGGCCTGTCCAACCCGGTCGAGCTCGCCTTCGACGCCACTGCGGAGCAGATGCAGGCGGCCGTCAACCTGCTCGGAGCCCGAGCGACGGTACGCAAGTCCGACGGGTTGAACCGCTGGGAGCTCACGTTCACCGAACTCGGCGACGTGAGCGAGTTCACGGTCGATGGAGCCGGGCTCACCTCCGGTGACGCTCGCGTCACTACCCGCACGGCGGGCACACCGGACGGCTCGTTCACCCTGAGCTTTGGTTCCCGCAGCACGTCGCCGATCCCACACGGCGCATCAGCGGCCGAGGTTCAGGCGGCGCTAGAGGCACTGGACAACATCGACAGCGTCAGGGTCACGGGCGCGAGTCCCTACGTCGTCACCCTCGTACGGTGGAGCCCGGTCGACTCGTTGCTGATCGGTGCCATGGGGGCGGTCAACGACCCCGACCCGGGCATCGTGGGTGCGGACGTCGACGAGACGACCCAGATCGCCCGTTTGGCACATCAGCTCATGGTCGAGAAGGGTGCGTTGACCGCGGCGCATGCGAGCGCCGTGCCGGCGACGACGCCGTTGCCGGGCGCGCCGATGGTGGATGCCTGCCCAGCTGGCGCGCGGACCGTGACCTACAACGTCTCGGTGATCCAGCGCGACGTGGTCTACAACGAGGGTGGCTGGCACGACACCCAGGGCCGGCTGTACGTGCTCGACCGGGACGTAGCCGCCGTGCTTGCCGGGACGAAGGACCCAGAGCCCCTGTTCATCCGGGTCAACGCCGGTGACTGCATCAACTTCAACCTCACCAGCTACCTGCCGAACTGGATCGGTGGCGACGCGTTTATCGAGCTGGCGCAGACCAACATGGTGGGCGGCCACATCCACCTGGTGAAGTTCGACGTCCTGGGGTCGGACGGCTCGAGCAACGGGTGGAACTACCAGCAGGCGGCTTTCACCAAGGAGCAGATGGACTTCAACGCCGGGATCGCCGCTGATCCCGGTCGCTGCCGTCCGACCAGCTGCCGGATCACGACGCCCGCCTCGACCTACAGCCCGGTCGGCCCAGGGCCGGTCGGAGCGCAGGGTTCGCGGGGCCAGACGATCCACGAGCGCTGGTACGCCGACAGCGAGCTACGTACCGTCTTCACCCACGACCACCACTTCCCGGCCCAGATGCAAAACCGCGGACAGTACGGCGCCCTCGTCGTGGAGCCGGCCGGCATGTCGATGCGCAACCCGTTTACCGGGGCCATGTACCGGCCGGGCTCGGACTGCAGTGCCCCTGACGCACCGAACGGCTGCGTCGGTGACGCGGCCGGGACGAAGATGGACATTCTGGGCTCGGGCACCAACGACGACTTCCGGGAGTTCGGTCTCAGCTTCCAGGACTTCGTTTCCCTCACCAAGCCCGGGGGTGATCCGACCAACGCGGCGGACACCTTCAACCCGCCCGCCAAACCCGAGAAGTCGCCGGACGACGACCCCGGTGTGATGGGCATCAACTACCGGAACGCGCCGTTCCTGCTGCGAGACCACAAGAACGGCGCATGGGTCGATCCGGCGTACCGGTTCAGCTCCACGGTCTTCGGGGACCCCAAGACGCCCTTGCTCCAAGCCTATGCGGGCGACAAGGTTCGCATCCGCCTGATTCAAGGTTCACAGGAGGAACAGAACGTCTGGGCGCTGCACGGCATGCGCTGGCGCGAGGAACCGGACGACCCGCAGTCGCCCTTGGTCAACGCCAAGGCGCTCGGTATCTCGGATGCGCCCAACTTTGAGATTCCTCCATTGCCCTGTGGCATCGATGAGGACTGCCAAGGCGACTTCATGTACTCGAGCACGTCGACAGACGCCACGTACCTGGGTATGTGGGGCATCATGCGGGTGTACGGCAAGGGAACCAACAATCTTCTCGCGTTGCCGGACAACGTTCCTCAGGCTGTGAACGGAAGGGTTAACTTCCAAGCCGACCCTGACGCGCTGAGTGCGCCGGCCGTCCCGGCTGGGAAGAAGGGTGGTGATGTGTGCCCACCCACGGCTGTGACGAAGCGGTTCGACCTCTTTGCCACTGACGGGAAGATCGAGTACAACCGCCAAGGCGACAACGACCCCTACGGCTTGATGTATGGCTTGGTTCAGGACGGCGAGACGCCAGAGCAGGCGCTCGCGCGGGTGCGCAGGGAGCAGGTGCCGCTGGTGGTGCGGGCGAACGCGGGCGACTGCCTCGAGGTGAGCCTCACCAACCGGATCGATCCCGCTGGTGCGTTCGCCACGCAGCACGCTGGGCAGGGCGCGGCGCTCAGCACGTTCGGCGGCGATCCGACCCTGCCACTGGAGCCCCCTGCAGGCACCAGGGCCGGACTGCGGGTGTCGCTGCACCCGCAGCTGCTCCGCTACGACGTCCGGTACTCCGATGGTGCGACTGTGGGTTTCAACCGGGATCAGACCGTCGGCCCGGGCCAGTCGATCCTCTACCGCTGGTGGGCCGACGATGTGACTCCGGGTGAGCTTGGCGCCACCAATCTGGTCGACTTCGGCGACGTCCGCGGCCACCGTCACCACGGCCTCTTCGCCGGTCTGATCATCGAGCCGAAGGGCGCGACGTACCATGACCCATTCACCGGGGCGCCGGTAGCCAGCGGCGCCAGTGCGGACATCCGGGTGCCGAACGCTCCCGACTTTCGTGAGGACGTTCCGTTCTTCCAGGACGGGTTGAACTTGCGTGACGTTGCGAACCAGCCGATCGAGCAGCCGCCGCACCCTGGGGCCACCGCTCCTGAGCCGCTGGACGCGGAGGACCAGGGCGAGAAGGGCTTCAACTACCGCAGCAGCCCGTTTCGCCACCGGGGAGACCCGCTGCTCGAGATGCCAGGCGCAGCTCAAGGCACGATAGACGGCGCCCGACTGGCGAACGTCTTCAGCTCGGTTGACAACGGCGAACCAGACACTCCGATCTTTCGTGCCTACACCGGGGATCCGGTCCGTGTACGGCTCTTGCAGGGTTCAGACAAGCCCCGCCAGCACTCCTTCCAGATCTCCGGCCACGCGTGGAGGTCGCAGGCTCATGACCCCGACTCCAACCTGGTCGGCACCTCCGGGGGTCTCAGCGGCGCTCGCACGCTCAACATCCACCTGGACCAAGCCGGTGGTCTGTGGGGCGGGGCCGGGGACTACCGCTACAACTGCGGCGTGGCCTTTCACCACCAGTCCGGCGGTCTGTGGGGCATCCAGCGTGTGTACTCACCTCCGAATCCCGGCTACTTCCGTCCCGACCAGCTCGGCTCGGGTGCGGATCCACAGTCCGGCGACAACCCTCGGCGTAGTTCCTACCACCCCATTCAGCCGCTGGAGCAGAACTCGGTCTCGGTCACGGTCTATCGCGACTCCAACCGCAACAAGGTCCGTGGAAGTGACGAGGCGGCGATGCCCGATGTGGACGTCGAGCTGCACGCAGCCCTGGCTGACGGCACAGCCGGCGCTTTGCTGGAGACCGGGAAGACAGATGCGGCCGGTCGGGTGTTCTTCAACGTGCGTCCGGACGTGTACGACGTCGTCGTCAAGGACCGGCCGGACTTTGCGGCCACGACACCAGGCACAGCTCGGGTGATTGCCACGCAGGACGCTCCCTCACCGGGAGCGGACTTCGGCCAGGTGCAGCTCGCGAACGTGTCGGTGCGGGTGTTCAACGACCGCAACGGCAACCTGGAGCCCGACCCGGACGAGACGGCGATGAACGGTTGGACCGTGTCTGTCGGCGGGGAGGGCGTCGCGCTGAGCTCGCCCGTCCAGGGCGGTGTGGCCGCGTTCACCGACCTTCTGCCCGGGACGTACAAGGCCACCGTCACACCGGGTGCCGGCTACTACTCGACCACGCACGCCAGCATGCCGGTAACCGTCCCCGTAGCCGAGAACGCCGACCTGACCGGGGACCGGGAGCTGCGCGTGGGCTACGCCCTGCAAGCGGGCGTCTCGGTGCATGTTTTCAACGACAGCAACAGGAACGGCGCGCAGGAGCCGGGCGAGAGCAGCCTGGCCGGTCGGACGCTCGACGTCACAGGGGGCCCGCAGACAACGGTGGTGACCAGTGCCTCGACCGACGCTGGCGGCAATGCAGTTATCGACGACCCCGACCCCGCGATCGTGGGTTTGGTGCCGGGGGCATACCACCTGGCCCAGAAGCTGTCCGCGGACTGGTCTCTGGCCGGGGCGTCCCGCATCGTCTCCACCGCCGAAGGCACCCCCTCGGCCGAGCAACAGCTGCCGGTCGAAGTCGGGCCGGGCTCCGGGGTAGTCCCGGTCGGTGTCGAGGAGCAGACAAGCCAGATCATCACGTTGCGCAACCACAACCCGAAGGGTTGGGTGAGCGCGGTGCCGTTCAACGACGTCAACAACGACGGCGTCCGACAGGACAAGGAGAGCAAGCTCGTCGGATGGCGCGCTGAGCTCTACGACGCGGCCGGCCAGCTCAAGGCCGTCACGACGACGGACAACGCGGGTCGAGCGTCGTGGTACGTCGACCAGGCAGGTGGTGTGGACAGTCCTGTCCGGTACTCGGTCACGATGGCCCCCCGCGAGGTCGGTGACACCGACATTCCCTGGACCGCCACCACCTCGGGGCGGGTAGACGTCGACGCCGTGTCCGGTGAGACGAGGACAGCGAACTTTGGGTTCGTCCAGCTGGGCACCATCGGTGCGAGCGTCTGGCACGACCTGGACCGCGACGGTGTCGACTCCGGCCGCGGGGAGGCTCTAGCCAACCGCACAGTGCGCCTCTACGACGCGGGCGGCAAGAAGCTGCTGCAGCAGCGGGTCACCGATGCCACGGGTATGGCCTCGTTCAAGGCGGCTGCCGGTGTCGACTACCAGCTGGAGGTGCTGCTCCCCAGTGAGTGGCTTGCGACGGCACCCCTGTCGAGCAAGGGTGCCCCCGTCACCAAGATCAAGGTGACCGGACCGACTGGCATCACCAGCAGCAACACGGCTTTCGGTCAGTACAACAGCAATGACCGCACCCCTCCCCCAGCACCGTCGTTCGACGTCCCCGAAGGTCAGTACGACGTTGCGCAGACCGTGCGCCTGTCCTCGGAGGCCGGGGCCAGCCTTCGGTACACGTTGGACGGTGACCTACCCACGGCGACCAGCGGGATGCTGTACACCGGCCCCGTCACCATCGGCTCCTCCAAAGTCATCACCGCGGTCGCGGTGGATGCAGCAGGTAACGCCAGTGAGGTGACGACGGAGGCCTACACCATCGCGGGTGCGACCAGCCTGCCCGCGCCACCGACGTCCTGGACGACGACCACGGGCACGACCCGCGGGTCGCTGGCGGACGTCGCGGTCAAGGACGACGGAAAGCGGATGTACCTGACCGCTAAGGGATCTGGTTCGAAGTACGCGACAGACGGCTACGCCAGCTTCACTGTTGACCCGGCCCAGCGGGACCTCCTCGGGCTCGGTATCGCCTACGAGGCGCGGGCGAGCGTAGAGAACGTCACACGGACGTTGCAGATGTACAACTGGGCCACCCGCAAGTACGAGACCGTGCGCGACCCGGAGCGCGAAGCCCTCAGTGACTCACGCGTCGTCCTCGACGTTGCGGGCGACCCAACGCGGTTTCGGGACGCGCGAACCGGCGAGGTGCGCGTAAGAGTCCTCGCCAAGGGGTCCAAGCCTTTTGAGGTGGGCGTGGACCAGTTGTCCCTCACCGTTCGGTTCCCCGCGTGACCCCAGGTTTCTCGTAGGTCGCCTGCGCAGACTCGCGACCAGCAGAACGCTGGAGGAGACGCGTGGACGGTGACGTAGGAACGGTCGGCGTCGCTGGAACCCAGCGGGGCAGAGTTGGACGGTCTCGTGGGTGGCGGCAGGTGGCATTGCTCGCTGTGGCAGTTGCCGGGATGTTCGGTGCGGGGGTGTGGGGCCTCTTGGTTCCCCGGAACTCCTCCTCAACGACCGGTGTTTCATCTGTCGCGACGGTCTCCTTACCGGACGGCACGCTAAGAGTGCACGGCCTGGTCGACAAGCAGGTCGGGCAGACCATGCCTGGCATGGGTGCCACGGAGGATGTCCCGGCTGGTCTGCGCCGTTTCGCCGTCACCATCACGTTGGGCGCCACACGCGGCCGGCCGCTTGCCTACTCACGCCGAGGCTTCACGGTGTTCGGGCCCGGGGTCAAGCCGGTCTCACCGGTCAGCGGGCAGCTTGAGCAAGGGTCGCTGCTGCCCGGTCAGGCCATCTCCGGCAGCTTGACCTTCGACGTACCAGACGACAGTCGAAGCCTGTCGCTTCGGTTCGGGAACGCCCCCGCGGTACGCCTGCCGAGCTTGCCGCCCCCTTTGGAAAAGGATCTCGGGAGGGAACACGGTGGCAAGCAGACACCGGGCCACCATGGGTCGGGCAGCGCGACTAAACCTGGATCCGCCGGGTTCAACTGCCCGCCACAACTCAGCAAGAGCTGCCCGCCCTGAACCCCAGCAATGTCCAAGGTCATCTCGACACCCTGCCGGTGTAGTCCCTCGGACCGGTTCCGGTTCGCCCTCTGCTCCGGCCCGCAGTCGGAGAATCCAGGAAGGACAGAAGCGATGAAGAACAACCCATTCTGCCGAGGTCGCAGCTGCGATCAGCGCGGCGTAGGGCGTGCGCGAGGCTCCACGAGGCGTGGCCGCCTGCGCCGCGCGGCGATCCCACTTGTGGCCGGCGCCATGCTGGCTGCCCTCGCCGCGCCCGCCCAGGCGGCCACGGGTGTGGTGTTCGCTGGTGGTCTGACGGTGCCCTCGGGTGCGGCGGTGTTGGGGTCGGACATGTGGGTTGCTGATCACTTGCTGGGTTTTTGCCGGCTGGATGCGGATGCTGCTGCGCCTGGCGGGTTCCGGGTGAACCAGGGCACGTGCAGTACGGCGGTGGCTTCGCCGGGGCAGGTGAGCGTGGACGCGGTCAACAACTTCGTGTACGTGCCGGACAACTCGTCCAAGTCCAAGGGTGTCACGCGGCTGACGTGGGATCCGGTCACCCGCACGGTGGGTGCGGCGATGGTGGTGGCGCCGGGTAAGGGCCTGGGTGGGATCCGTACGACCGCGGCGGTGCTGGGGCCAGATGGCGCGTTGTACGTGTCGGCGTTGAAGACCGGCAACATCAAGCGGGTGCCGAACCTGGGCGCTGCTGCAAGTTCACAGGTGGTGCAGACGATCGGGAACAGCTCGGATGGTCGTGGGGTGAACGGGTTGGCGTTCGTCGGTGCTGACCTGTACCTCGCAGAGGGCGCTGCGGTGACGGTCATGGGCAACGCCCCTGGGTGCACCAGCTCGTGTGCTGCGGGCGCCACTGGGGTCAGTGCGACGGCACCGACCGCGATCACGGCGAGTGGTTCGGTGCTGTACGTGGCCGAGACCCCGGTCGCGGCGTCCTCGGTGTTGCGCTACGACCTGGGCACCTCGGTCGAGGACGTCTACGCCAACGCCAGTGCCGACGGGACGGCGTTCCAGAACGTCGCCGCGCTGGCTCTGGACTCCGGTGGCAACCTGTACGTCGGCGACGACCCGACCGCAGGCGACCAGGTCCTGCAAGGCCACCTCTACCAGGTGGCGCCTCCCGCCGCTGGGTGAGTGTTGCGCAGGACCCAGACAGTTCGGGTGCAGGACGGGATGTGTCCCACGGCCAGGCCGTGGGACGCATCCCGTTGGGAACACTTACCGTGAAGCGGTGCGTTCGATGATCTCGCGACTGGAAGGTGGTGAGCATGGACCTGAACAGCGATCTGGGTGAGGGCCTTGGGCCCTGGACCCTGACCGACGACGATGCGCTGCTGTCCGTGGTCACCAGTGCCAACGTGGCGTGTGGCTTCCACGCTGGGGATGCCTCGATCATGCGCCGGGTGTGCGAGCGGGCGGTTGAGGCCGGTGTCGTGATCGGAGCGCAGGTGGGTTACCGAGACCTGTCCGGTTTCGGACGGCGTTTCATCGACATCGAGCCCGAGGCGTTGACGCAGGAGGTCATCTACCAGATCGGGGCGCTGCAGGCGATGGCCCGAGTCGCGGGTGGGCAGGTGCGCTACGTCAAGCCGCATGGCGCGCTGTACAACGCGATCGTGCACTACGAGGAGCAGGCCGCTGCCGTCGTCCAGGCGGTCGTCGACTGCGACCCGACGCTGCAGGTTCTCGGACCGGCCGGATCGGCCTGGCTGCGGCGGGCTGGGCAGGCCGGTCTGAGCGTCGTCCACGAGGCGTTTGCCGACCGTGCATACACACCGGACGGGACTTTGGTCTCACGTCGGCTGCCGGGGGCGGTGCTGAGCGACCCGGCCAAGATTGCCCGGCGTGCTGTGGCGATGGCGACGGGTCGGCCGATCACGGACTCCAGCGGAGGGTCGTTGACCCTGACGCCGGACTCCATCTGCGTGCACGGGGACACTCCGGGAGCGGTCACAATCGCGCGCCGGGTGAGATCGGCGCTGGCCGCGGCGGGGATCCCCGTCGTCCCGTTCGCTTCGTGAGGTGCCAGAGGTGATGCGGCTGCTGCCCTGCGGCACCACCGCCTTGCTCATCGAGCTCGACAGCCTCGAAGACGTGCTCGCGATGCACGCCGCCCTCGTCGAGAACTGCCCCCATGGCGTCGTCGACCTGGTGCCGGCGGCACGCACGGTCCTGGTCGTGGCGGACCGCTCGCGCACCTCGCTGGCGACCCTTGCCCAGGCGCTGCACAGCCTGCGCCCCCGCATCGGGAAGCGGCCGCCCGGTGAGCTGGTCCAGATCCCGGTGCGGTACGACGGAGCCGACCTCGGCGAGGTGGCCGCGCTGCTGCGCTGTGCCGCCGCCGACGTGGTGCGCCGGCACACTGCCCAGGAGTGGACGGTGGCCTTCTGCGGCTTCGCACCCGGCTTCGCCTACCTCACCCAGAGCGGGAGCGCGTGGGACGTGCCACGCAGGTCGGCTCCGCGGGTGAGCGTGCCCGCCGGCGCGGTGGCCCTGGCCGGTGAGTTCAGTGGCGTGTATCCGCGCGCGTCCCCCGGCGGGTGGCAGCTGATCGGCGGCACCGCGCTGACTGTGTTCGATCTGGCGCGCACGCCGCCGGCCCTGCTGCGGCCCGGCACCCGCGTGCGCTTCGTCGAGGTGGGCGCACGATGACCGGTTCCCTGACGGTCCTGGCGACCGGGCCGCTGGCCACGGTGCAGGACGCCGGTCGTCCTGGCTTGGCCGGGATAGGTGTGGGGCGTAGCGGGGCGTGTGACCGCACGTCGTATGAGCTCGCGAACCGGTTGGTGGGCAACGCGCCTGGGGCCGCGACGTTGGAAGTGACCTTCGGTGGGCTGCGGCTGCGGGCCGACGGTGACGTCGTCGTGGTCAGTACCGGAGCGCGCTGCGCAGGCTCGATACCGCACAACGCCCCCACGTTGTTGCGTTCCGGGGACGAGCTGCGCCTGGGGACGCCGGTCAGCGGGCTGCGCACCTACGTCGCGGTCCGCGGGGGTCTGGGTGTCGAACCGGTGCTGGGCTCTTGCTCGACCGACCTGCTGGCGCGGATCGGTCCGGCGCCGGTCGCGACGGGGGACGTCCTGCGCGTGGGGCACGACGCAGGCTTGCTGCCGGGGGTCGACCTGGCAGCGGTGCCCGACCCGACTGGCGGCATGCTCGTCGTCCGGGTGCTGCCTGGCCCGCGCCGGGACTGGTTCGCCGACGCTGCCTGGGGCCGGCTCACCGACCTGCCGTTCACCGTCACCGGTGACTGCGACCGGGTCGGGGCGCGGTTGGACGGTCCGTCGCTCGAGCGCACGCGGGCCGGTGAGCTGGCGAGCGAAGGGATGGTGCGCGGCGCCCTCCAGGTACCGCCGTCGGGCAAACCGGCGCTGCTGCTCGCCGACCACCCGGTGACGGGCGGATATCCCGTGCTGGCCTACGTCGTGGACGCCGACGTCGACCGCTGCGCCCAGCTGCGCCCCGGCCAGGGCGTCCGCTTCCGGGCCGCCGCTTAGGCCTGAGGTGGTGGTGCGCCACCTCTCGCGGCCCGCGGGAACACCTCGGGCGCAGGGGCGTTGTGCGAGAGGGTGCGCATGTGCCCTTCGACCCACCTAGCGAAGGAGACGCTCGCCATGGACTACCAGCGCAGCATCACCGTTGACCTGCCCTACGCCGAGGCCGTCGCTCGCACGCGGGAGGCGCTGTCGGAGCAGGGTTTCGGTGTCCTGACCGAGATCGACGTGCAGACCACTTTGCGTACGAAACTGGGGCTGGAGATGGAGCCCTACGTGATCCTCGGCGCGTGCAACCCGAACCTGGCCCACCAGGCGTTGGACCTGGACCGCAGCATCGGCGTGCTGTTGCCGTGCAACGTCGTCGTCAGCAGCCGCGGCGAGGGTTCGGTAGTGCAGATCCTCGACCCTCAGCTGATGGCCTCGGTCACCGAGATCGAGGCGCTGAAGCCGATCGCGGACGACGCGTCCACCCGGCTGCAGGCGGTGCTGGACAAGCTGTCGCAGGGCTGAACGTGGGATCAGCGGCCCCACAGCTGGTGAAGCTGATGCACCGGGCCGCGACCCTCACCGACCTGCAAGGCGTCTGCCGCGCCGATGGCCGTGGTGACCCAGGCCTTGGCCGCCGCGACCGCCTCGACCCAACCGGCTCGCTGCAGCCGCAGCACGGCGATGGCCGAGGCCAGGGCACATCCGGTGCCATGCGTGTTGCGGGTCGCGATCCGCTGGGCCCGCAGGACCTGCTCACCCTCGGGGCCGACGAAGACGTCGATGGCGTCCGTGTCGGACTCGGCATGTCCCCCCTTGAGCAGCACCCGGACGGCTCCGGCATCCATCAGTCGGCGCGCTTGGTCGTGCATCTCACCAATGTCGCCGGCCACCTCACAACGGAGCAGCCGAGCCGCCTCGGGCAGGTTCGGCGTCACCAGCGACACCAGTGGCAGCAACCGATGCAGCGCCTCGACCCCACCGGCGGCCAACAGCCGGTCACCGCTGGTCGCGAACATCACGGGGTCGAGGACGACAACCTCGTGCGGATGCTCAACCAGGAACGCGGCGACCGTCTGGGCCACTTCGGCGCTGCCCAGCATTCCGATCTTGATGGCGTCAACCTGGATATCGGCCACCAGTGCGTGTAGCTGCTGGGCCACGAAGTCGGCGGGCACCAGGTGGATGCCGCTCACCTCGCGGGTGTTCTGCGCCGTGAGCGCAGTGATCACGGCGGTGCCGTAGGCGCCCAGCGCCGAGAACGTCTTCAGGTCGCCCTGGATGCCGGCGCCGCCCGAGGGGTCACTGCCCGCAATGCTCAGGGCTACCGGCGCCTGTCGTCCTGCTGGCCTCGTCCCCATATCGGGCGACACTAGCCATGCCACCGCCCCCGGGCCATGCCCGGCGTTGGGCTACGGCAAGGTAGGTGGCATGGGCGGGCCGGCGAGCACTTGGGGGACCGGCGACCAGCGGGCCGTCGGTCTGCTGCTCGGTGCCCTGGCCGACGCCCTGCTCGGCGACCCGCGGCGCTGGCATCCGGTGGCCGGGTACGGGCGCCTTGCCGGGGCAGCCGAGCGCCGCTGGTGGGCCGACTCGCGAGGCCGTGGCGCGGCGTACGCAGGCGGGTTAGTGGTGGTCCCGGTAGTCGTGGGCGCTGGGGTCGAACGCCTGGCGGCACCAGGTTGGCGCCGCGTCGTGGTCACCGCGGCCGCCACCTGGGTGGTCCTGGGCGGCCGCAGCCTGGTGCGCGAAGCGATGACCATGACCGGGCTGCTCGGGGAGGGTGACCTCCCTCGCGCTCGCGAGCGCCTGCGGCACCTGGCTGGCCGCGACGCGACCGACCTGAGTGCCGACGAGCTCGCTCGGGCGAGCGTGGAGTCGGTGGCCGAGAACACCTCTGACGCTGTCGTCGCCCCGTTGCTGTGGGGCGCGGTGTCCGGAGTCCCGGGGCTGCTGGGATACCGGGCGGTCAACACCCTGGACGCCATGGTCGGACATCGCACGACGCGCTACCTGCGCTTCGGCTGGGCTGCCGCACGGCTGGACGACGTCGCGAACCTGCTGCCTTCGCGTGTCACGGCTCTACTTGCCGCGCTGCTTGCGCCAGTCGTGGGTGGGCGAACCCTTACGGCAGTGCGGGTCTGGCGCCGCGACGCAGCTCAGCATCCGAGCCCGAACGCCGGCCCCGCGGAGGCAGCCTTCGCCGGTGCCCTCGGCGTGCGGCTGGGCGGCCGCAACGCGTACGAGGGGCGCGTGGAGCAGCGCGGCCTGCTCGGCACCGGCGACCCCCCCAGTGGGCACGACCTTGCGCGCTCGGTCCGGCTCGCGGCGGCAGTGGACGTCGCTGCCGTTCTCCTCGCCGCGGTCGTGGCTCGTACGACGGGACGCCGTCGATGAGGTCGGGCGCGCTGCTCGTGGCCGGGACGACATCGGACGCAGGCAAGAGCCTGGTGACCGTCGGCATCTGCCGCTGGCTTGCGCGTCAGGGGGTGCGCGTGGCGCCGTTCAAGGCCCAGAACATGTCGAACAACTCCATGGTGTGCGCGGACGGCGGTGAGATCGGGCGGGCGCAGTGGTTGCAGGCCGTGGCGGCCGGAGCCGAACCGGAGGTCGCCATGAACCCCGTGCTGCTCAAACCGGGCAGCGACCGGCGCAGCCACGTCGTCCTCATGGGCCAGCCGCACGGGCAGCTGGAAGCAGGTGAGTTCGCAACCGGGCGTCGCGAGCTCGCGGCCACCGCGCTCGCGGCGTTCGCCGACCTGCGTTCGCGGTTCGACGTCGTCGTGGCGGAGGGGGCTGGCAGTCCGACGGAGATCAACCTGCGTGGCGGGGACTACGTGAACATGGGCCTGGCGCGGGCGGCCGGCTTGCCGGTGCTCGTCGTCGGTGACGTTGACCGCGGCGGCGTGCTGGCGGCGATGTTCGGCACGCTCGCGTTGCTCGACGCCGGCGACCAGGCGCACGTGGCGGGTTGGGTCGTCAACAAGTTCCGGGGTGACCTCGACCTGCTGCGCCCCGGCCTGGTCACCCTCGAACAGCTCACCGGGCGCCCGGTGCTCGGGGTGCTGCCCTGGCTGGACGGGGTCTGGGCCGACTCCGAGGATGCGCTGGCACTCGGCGGGTGGACAACTCCGCCCCGCACGGACGGTTCCGTGCTGCGGGTCGCGGTGGTCCGCTTCCCGCGGCTCTCCAACGCCACGGACCTCGACGCCCTCGCACTCGAGCCCGGGGTGAGCGTGACGCTCACCATGGACCCGGAGGTCGTGCGCCACAGTGACGTCGTCTTCCTGCCAGGGAGTCGAAGCACGGTGGCGGACCTGCAGTGGTTGCGAGACACGGGAATCGGTGCAGTCTTGACCGAACGGGCCGTCGCCGGCCGGCCCGTCCTGGGCATCTGCGGCGGCTACCAGATGCTTGCCCGGACCATCCACGACGAGGTCGAGAGCGGTGCCGGCCTGGTCGACGGCCTGGACCTGCTGCCGGTGTCGGCGGACTTCGACACCGTCAAGCATCTCGGACGCCCCGACGGTCAGTGGCGCGGGCACCGCGTGGCGGCGTACGAGATCCATCACGGAGTCGTGCGGGCGCTGGCCGACGACGAGCGGACGGCGCAGACCGAGCCGTTTCTGGACGGTGTGCACCTCGGGGCGGTGTGGGGCACGACCTGGCACGGCGCCTTCGAGAACGACGCCTTCCGGCAGGCCTGGCTGGCACAGGCGGCCGCATCGGCCGGCGTGGACTGGCGCCCGTCCGCCCATCCAGGCTTTCGGGCGGCCCGCGAGCAGATGATCGACTCGCTCGCCGACGCCGTCGAGCAGCACCTGGACACCGACCAGCTGTGGCGCCTGATCGAGAACGGCGCCCCGCCTGGGCTGCCAGTGGTGCCACCGGCCGGCGGTTGTCGGGGATGAGCACCCACCTGCCGTGCTACCGGTCGCGTCTCGTCAGCCGCAGAGTCAGGGCAGACTTACCCGGGTGCGCACCATCTACGTCATCGGGATCGGAGCCGGCGACGCGGAGCAGCTGACCGTCCAGGCGGTCAACGCGATTCGCCAGGTCGACGTGTTCTTCGTGCTCGACAAGGGCGAGGCCAAGGCTGAGCTCGTGCGGCTGCGTGAAGAACTCTTGCGGCAGTACGCGGACCGGCCGGGTCACCGCGTCGTGCACGGGCGCGACCCCGACCGTGACCGCAGCGCCGAGCGGTACGGCGAGGCCGTGCAGGACTGGCGCAGCCGCCGGGCCGACGTCTGTGAGCGGCTGGTACTCGACGAGCTCGCCGACGGCCAGGTCGGCGCGTTCCTCGTGTGGGGCGACCCGGCTCTGTACGACGGCACCATCGGCATCGTCGGGGACATCGTGCGGCGCGGACGTGTCGAGCTCGACTGGCACGTGGTGCCGGGGATCAGCAGCATCTCGGCGCTGGCCGCCCGGCACCGGATCGGGCTGAACCAGGTGGGGGGGGCGGTGCAGGTCACCACCGGCCGACGGCTGCAGACAGAGCTGCCGGACGGGGTCGACGACGTCGTCGTCATGCTCGATGCGCACGCTGCGTTCACCCGGCTCGCCGACCCGGACCTGCAGATCTACTGGGGAGCGTATGTCGGAACCCCGGACGAGATCCTGGTGTCCGGTCGGCTCGGCGAGGTGTCCGACCAGATCTACGCTGCGCGCACCCAGGCGTATGAGCGCAAGGGTTGGATCATGGACAGCTACCTCCTACGTCGCCGGGCCCCGGCTGCGGGCGGTGACGGCACCTGAGTGACATCACCCTGCTGCTGCTGGGCGGCACGGCGCAGGCCCGCGAGCTCGCCGAGCGCTTGCACGGCCGGCCCGGACTGCACGTCGTCAGCTCGCTGGCCGGTCGGGTGCACGACCCGCCGCTCCCGCTCGGCACGGTGCGTGAGGGTGGCTTCGGCGGCGTCCAGGGGATGCTCGCCTGGTTTCACTCGCACATGCCGGTGATCGTCGTGGATGCCACGCACCCCTTCGCGGCCCAGATCAGCGAGCAGGCGGCGCAGGCCGCCAGGTTGGCCGGGATTGCGCGCCTGCGCCTGCAGCGTCCTGCGTGGTCACCGGTCCCGGGTGAGCGATGGCTGCCCGTTCCAGACCTGGCTAGCGCAGCCGACCTGCTGCCCACCCTCGGACGCCGCCCCCTGCTGACCACCGGGCGCCAGGGGCTCGCCGCGTTCACCGAGCACCCAGCCTGCCGCCGGCTCGACCTGCTCGTGCGCTGCGTCCAGGCACCAGCGATCCCGCTTCCCGCCCGGACGACGGTGCTGCTCGCCCGTGGACCGTTCAGCCTCGCCGGCGAGCTGGCGCTCCTGCGTGAGCGCCGGATCGACGTCCTGGTGACCAAGAACAGCGGCGGGCGCGAGGCCCAGCCCAAACTGGACGCGGCACGCGAGCTGCGCCTGCCGGTGGTGGTGATCGACCGACCGCCTGTCCCGGCGTCAGTGGACGTGGTGGCAACGGTCGACGCGGCCGAGCGCTGGGTGCGCACCAGGTTGTCGGGCGCTCCTCACCGCTCGACCCGGATGGGGTAGGGGATGAAGGTCCCCCGGTCCGGGTCCACATCGAGCTTGCGCCCGACCGCGGGGAACGCGCGTTGGGGGCAGGTGGTGCGTTCACAGGCTTTGCAGCCCACACCGATGGGAGTCGCCCCCAGGGCGTCGCGGGGGTTGAGTCCGGCGGAGTACACCAGCCGCCCGGCGTGACGGATCTCGCATCCGAGCGCCACCGCGAACAGCTTGCCGGGGGCACCGAACCGTTGGGGGCTGCGCCACACCGTGCGCGCCATCCACAGGTACCGGCGTCCGTCCGGCATCTCTGCCACCTGGGTGAGCAGCTTGCCCGGGGAGGCGAAGGCCTCATAGACGTTCCACAGTGGGCACGTTCCGCCCGCGCGCGAGAAGTGAAATGCCGTCGCCGACTGCCGCTGCGACATGTTCCCGGCGCGGTCGACCCGGACGAACGCGAAAGGAACTCCCCGCGCTCGGGGCCGCTGCAGGGTGCTCAGGCGATGGCAGGTGCTCTCGAAGCCGATCGAGAAGTGCGCGGCGAGGCGCTCGATGTCGTATCGGAACTCCTCCGCCGTGTTTCGGAAGGAGGTGTACGGCAAGATCATCGCCGAGGCGACGTAGTTCGCCAGCCCGATCTGCAACAGTTCCGTGGCTTGCGGGTCCTGGAAGGTCACCTCGCCCGAAACCTCGCGGATCTGCTCGTCGAACTCCAAGGTCGCAAGCTGGTGTGCCAGCCGGAACACCCGCTGACCGCGGTCGAGCCGCGACGACAGGTGGACCGTCCGGGTGGGGCGCTCGAAGTGCGAGAGCACGTTGGGATCGGCGTCGGAACCGTGGGCGATCGCCACCCGGACGCCGTGCGCCTGCTGCAGCCGGGTCACCAGGGCCTCTCGCTTGTTGCCGCTGTCCAGCCCGATGGCACTCGCGAACTCTTCAGCGGCTCGATCCAGGGAGTCGAAGTAGTTGTTGTGGTCGTAGAAGAAGTCGCGCACCTCGTCGTGCGGCATCAAGGTCGCGTGTTCCGGCTGCTCCCTGGTGGCATGCGCCAGCTGGTCCGCCAGCGAGCGGTAGCGCCGGTGCAAAGCGAGCACGGCGTGCGCCACGGTCGGGTGGTCGGCGGCGATCTCGGCGATCTCCGTCTCGGAGGCAACTGCGCCGCTGTCGGCGTCGGCGAGCACCTCGCGCAGCTCGGCGATCAGTCGGATCGTGTCCTGTGGGGCGAAGAAGCTCGCGTCGACCCCGAAGCTGTCGCTGATCCGCAGGAGGATCGGAACCGTGAGCGGGCGGGTGTTGTGCTCGATCTGGTTGAGGTAGCTGGGCGAGATCTCGAGCTCGCGGGCCATCTCGACCTGGCTGAGTCGGCGCTCGGCTCGAAGCTGACGGATGCGCGCGCCGGCACCCGAAGTCGTCACTGGGTCACCTGCCGGCGCATCTTCGCAAAGTTAGCAGAATCGGCTCAAAGTTTCGCTCAAGTTGGCAGGTTGCGTTGCTGGCATCGGCTGCAGGCGCGGGTGAGTATTGCGGCTTGGCAACGTGGCCACCATTGATCCGCACGGGAGACGAGCGATGACCGAGACCACGCGTGAGCAAGCAGCGACCGCCCTGGACCGCCAGTGGCAGAACGACCCCCGCTGGGCCGGTGTGCAACGCACCTACTCGGCAGCCGACGTGGTTGCCCTGCGGGGTCGGGTCGTAGAGGAGCACACCCTCGCCCGGCGCGGGTCCGAGCGGCTGTGGAACCTGTTGCACACCGAGGACTTCGTGCCTGCGCTCGGTGCCTTGACCGGCAACCAGGCGGTCCAGAGCGTTCGCGCCGGCCTCAAGGCAATCTACCTGTCGGGCTGGCAGGTGGCGGCCGATGCCAACCTGTCGGGGCAGACGTACCCCGACCAGAGCCTCTACCCGGCCAACTCGGTGCCCGCGGTCGTGCGGCGGATCAACAACGCGCTGATGCGCGCCGACCAGGTCACCTGGTCGGAAGGCAAGGACACCGACATCGACTGGTTGGCCCCGATCGTCGCCGACGCCGAGGCGGGTTTTGGTGGCCCCCTGAACGCGTTCGAGCTGATGAAGTCGATGATCGCCGCCGGTGCCGCCGGTGTGCACTGGGAGGACCAGCTCGCCTCGGAGAAGAAGTGCGGCCATCTCGGCGGCAAGGTGCTGATCCCCACCGGCCAGCACATCCGGACCCTGAACTCGGCTCGGCTCGCGGCCGACGTCCTCGACGTTCCCTCGGTGATCGTCGCCCGCACGGACGCGGAGGCGGCCACGCTCATCACGACCGACGTCGACGAACGCGACCGCCCCTTCGTGACCGGGGAGCGAACGGCTGAGGGCTTCTACCGGGTGCGCAACGGCCTGGACTCGTGCATCGCCCGCGGGCTGGCCTACGCGCCGTATTCGGACCTGCTGTGGATGGAGACCTCGAAGCCGGACCTGGAGGTGGCGCGCAGGTTTGCCGAGGCCGTGAAGGACGAGTACCCGAACCAGATGCTGGCCTACAACTGCTCGCCGTCGTTCAACTGGCGCCGCCACCTGGACGACGACACCATCGCCAAGTTCCAGCGCGAGCTGGGACACATGGGGTTCCGGTTCCAGTTCATCACCCTCGCGGGCTTCCACGCGCTCAACTACTCCATGTTCGACCTAGCGCGCGGATACGCCGAGGACGGCATGAGCGCCTACGTGGAGCTGCAAGAGCGCGAGTTCGCCGCCGAGTCCCAGGGCTACACCGCAACCAAGCACCAGCGTGAGGTCGGCACCGGCTACTTCGACATGGTCAGCACGGCGCTGAACCCGACGTCGGAGACGACCGCACTGGCCGGGTCCACGGAGCGGGAGCAGTTCCACTCCTAGCCGCACGCGGCGCGGTGGCGGTGCACCGCGGCAGGTAGCCTCGACCGACATGCCCGCCCTGTTGCTGTCCACCGCCGACACCGACCTGCTGGCCGCCGCCCGAAGCGGCGCCGGCTGGCGGGTCGCCAACCCCGCTCGGGTCGCAGCGGGCGACGTCGCGCAGCTGCTGGTGGGAGTCGACCTGGTCGTCGTGCGCCTGCTGGGCGGTCGCCGTACCTGGCCCGAGGGTCTGGATGCGGTGCTCGCGGCGGGCCTGCCAACCGTGGTACTGGGCGGTGAGTCGAGCCCCGACCCAGAGCTGATGGGTCTGTCGACCGTCCCGTCCGGGGTCTCGACTGAGGCTCTCGCCTATCTCGCCGAGGGTGGAACGGCCAACCTGCGCGAGCTCGCTGCGTTCCTGTCCGACACAATCCTGCTGACCGGCCAGGGTTTCGCGCCTCCCGCGTCGTTCCCCTTGTACGGGGCCCACGAGCGAACGGGGTCGGCCAACGGGGGGCCACGGGTCGGGATCCTCTACTACCGGGCGCACGAGCTCAGCGGCAACACCGCGTTCGTCGACTCCTTGTGCGACGCGGTCGAGGCCGCCGGCGGTCAGCCCGTGCCGGTGTTCTGCGGGTCGCTGCGCGGGTTGCGCCACGACGACGGCGACGCTCAGGGGCTGCTGTCGTTGCTGTCCGGGTGCGACGTCGTCGTGACGACGGTGCTGGCGGCCGGGGGGGCTGTGGCCACCGACGCCGTCGCCGGTGGGGACGACGAGGCGTGGGACGCCGGTCTGCTGGCCTCGCTCGACGTGCCGATCGTGCAGGGGATGGCGCTCACCAGCTCACGCGCGGCGTGGCAGGAGTCGGGTGCGGCGCTGACCCCGATGGATGCCGCGATGCAAGTCGCCATCCCCGAGTTCGACGGCCGCCTGGTCGCAAACCCGTTCTCGTTCAAAGAGATCGACGACCATGGTGTTCCCACCTACGTCGCTGACCCCGAGCGCTGCGCCCGGCTGGCGGGCACGGTGGTGGCACTGGGCCGGTTGCGGCACCTGGCCGCTGTGGAACGTCGGGTGGCGGTGGTGCTGTCGAGCTACCCCACCAAACATGCGCGGGTCGGCAACGCGGTCGGGCTCGACACCCCGGCCAGCGCCGTAGTGCTGTTGGAAGCCCTGCGCGACAGCGGGTATGACCTGGGACAAGGGTTTCCCAAGGATGGGGACGAGCTGATCCACGCGCTGATCGCGGCCGGTGGTCACGATGTCGAGTGGCTCACCGACGAGCAGCTGGCCGGCGCCGTCGCCAAGGTGGCGACTGCGACGTACCGGCGCTGGTTCGACGCCCTGCCCGAACACCTGCGTACCTCGATCGAACAGGCATGGGGGCCGCCGCCTGGTGAGCTGTACGTCGACACTTCGGCCGACGAGCCGGCCATCGCCATCGCGGCGCTGCAGTTCGGCAACGTGGTGCTGATGATCCAGCCGCCGCGCGGGTTCGGCGAGAACCCGGTCGCGGTCTACCACGACCCCGACCTGGCGCCGTCCCACCACTACCTGGCGGCATACCGCTGGCTGGCAGCGTCCACGGACGATGGAGGGTTCGGTGCGCACGCGGTGGTGCACCTGGGCAAGCACGGCACGTTGGAGTGGTTGCCCGGCAAGGGTTTGGGACTTTCGGCGCAGTGTGCACCGGACGCTGTGCTGGGTGACCTGCCCCTGGTGTACCCGTTCATCGTGAACGACCCCGGAGAGGGCACGCAGGCCAAGCGACGTGGCCACGCAGTCGTCGTTGACCACCTGGTGCCGCCGATGGCCCGCGCTGAAACCTACGGCGACATGGCCAAGCTGGAGCAGCTGCTGGACGAGTACGCGACGGTCGCGGCTCTGGACCCGAGCAAGGTCCCCCTCGTGCAGCAGCAGATCTGGACGCTGATCCAGGCCGCGCAGCTGCACCACGACCTGCACCTGGAGCAGATGCCGGGCGAGGACGAGTTCGACGACTTCGTGCTGCATGTCGACGGCTATCTGTGCGAGGTCAAGGACGTGCAGATCCGCGACGGCCTGCACATCCTGGGCGGCGCGCCGGTCGGCGAGGCACGCGTGAACCTGGTGCTGGCCATCCTGCGGGCGTCTCAGGTGTGGGGTGGGCGCCGTCAGGCACTGCCGGGACTGCGGGCGAGCCTGGCCGGGGCGTACGGGCTGGACGAGAAGGAGCTGCTGGCTGACGCCGGTGCCGTGTTGGTGGGGGAGGCGGCGGCCGGGGCCAGTCGCCTGGCCACTCTCGTCGACGGGCCGGCGCGGTCGGCAGCGGACGCGGTCGACCTGCTCGAGAAGGCGGCTCGGGCGCTGGTCGAGGCGATGGAGGCGAACGGCTGGGACGCGGCGCTCGTGCCGCACGTCGTGGCCGAGACCCTCGGAGCTGACGTGCAGAGCGCACAGGTGGCTCGGGTGCTGGACTTCGGCGTGACTGAGGTGGTGCCGCGACTGGCGCGCACTACCGACGAGGTGCTGAACGTGCTGCATGCCCTGGCAGGCGGGTTCGTGCCGGCGGGGCCGAGCGGGTCGCCCACCCGCGGTCTGGTGAACGTGCTCCCGACGGGGCGCAACTTCTACTCTGTCGACCCCAAGGCGATCCCTAGCCGCAACGCCTGGGACACCGGCGTCGCGCTGGCCGAGTCGTTGCTAACCCGCCACCGCGCCGACACGGGTGACTGGCCGCGCTCGGTGGGCCTGACCGTGTGGGGCACCTCGTGCATGCGCACCCAGGGCGACGACATCGCCGAGGTCCTGTGGCTGTTGGGTTGTCGACCTGTCTGGGACGACGCCTCGCGCCGGGTCACCGGGTTCGAGGTCGTGCCGGCGCACGAGCTGGGCAGGCCGCGGGTCGACGTCACCGTGCGCATCTCCGGATTCTTCCGCGACGCCTTCCCGCATGTGGTGACCTTGCTGGACGACGCCGTGCAGGTGGTCGCGAAGCTGGCGGAACCGGCGTCCGAGAACTTCGTACGCGAGCACGTCGAGGCCGACGTGGCGACCGGAACGGACCGACGGCGAGCCACCGCAAGGGTTTTCGGGTCGAAGCCGGGAGCGTACGGCGCGGGCCTGCTGCCGCTGGTCGATGCACGCAACTGGCGCACCGACGCCGATCTGGCGCAGGTGTACGCGGTCTGGGGCGGGTACGCGTACGGCCGCGACCTCGACGGCGTCGAGGCACGCGGCACCATGGAGCGCGCGTTCAGTCGGATCCAGGTAGCCGCGAAGAACCAGGACACCCGCGAGCACGACATCGTCGACTCCGACGACTACTTCCAGTACCACGGCGGGATGGTGGCGATGGTGCGCCACCTGACCGGCCAGAGCCCCGCGGCATACGTCGGGGACTCGGCGGTGCCGGACCAGGTGCGCACCCGGACGCTGGGGGAGGAGACCAAGCGGGTGTTCCGCGCCCGAGTGGTCAACCCGCGCTGGATCGCCGCCATGCAGCGGCACGGGTACAAGGGTGCCTTCGAGATGGCGGCGACCGTCGACTACCTGTTCGGGTACGACGCGACCGCGGGGGTCGTGGACGACTGGATGTATGAGTCGCTGACCCGCGAGTACGTTCAGGACCCGCAGGTCGCGGAGTTCATGAGGCGTTCCAACCCCTGGGCCCGCAAGGGGATTGCCGAGCGTCTTGTCGAGGCGGCGCAGCGCGGCATGTGGGCGGAGCCGTCGGCTCAGGCTTTGCAAGCGTTGCAGGACGCCATCTTGGAGACCGAGGGAGACCTGGAGGGAGACTGAATCGTGACGTTCTCGGTCCTGGGATTCGACGAGACCACCTTCGCCTTGGGCGTCGCGGTGGCGAGTCGTGCGCTCGCGGTCGGCTCTCGCGTGCCACATCTGCGAGGGGGCGTGGGCGTCGTGGTCGTGCAGGCCTTCGCGCCCCTTGAGTGGGGGCCGCTCGCGATGGCCCGGCTCGCACGGGGTGCCTTCCCCACGGGAGTCATCGACGACCTGCGGAGTGCATCGGGCGCCGCGTCGGCGCAGGTGGCGATGATGGACCGCAGCGGTCGAGTCGCCGGCTTCACCGGGGCAGCGTGCGAGCCCGAAGCCGGTATTGCGTTCGGCGCGGCCTGCTGCGGCGCAGCCAACCTCATGGAACGACCAGGCGTTCCAGAGGCAGTCGTTTCCGCCTTCGAACAGACAGCTGGTCGCCCTCTCGCGCAGCGCCTGCTGCTGGCGCTCGCGGCAGGTGAGGCGCTCGGTGGCGATATCCGCGGTCGACAGTCTGCCTACGTGAGCGTGGCGACGCCACGGGCAGACCGTCGAGCTGACGTCGACCTGCGTGTCGACGACAGCCGTAGCCCAGTGCCAGAGCTGAGCCGGCTTCTGACGCTGCATCAGGCGGACTCCCTCGTCACCTCGGCCGCGGATCCTGATGGTCACTACCGCGACGTTGAGCCGCTTTTGGAAGCCGTCAAGCTGGCTCCGGACGACTTGGGATGTCTGTCCGCCCTCGGGCGGGCTCTGCTTCGAGCGGGACGGGTAGCTGAGGCCATGCCGCATCTGACCCGTCTTGCGCGGCTCGAGCCGCGCACGCCTGTCCGGCTCCAGCGGCTCATCGACACGGGGCACCTTGACCGTCGCGTCGGTCGGGCCGCCTTGCAGAGACTCAACCCGGGACAAACCGGCACAGCCGGAGCCTGAAACGGCGCGCGGAGCGGGGTCGCCCTCAGCCGCTCACCCGTGGCGTTCGGAGAGAATGCAGAACTCGTTGCCCTCCGGATCGGCCAGCACCACCCAGCTCTGCGAACCCTGACCGATGTCGACTCGACGTGCGCCGAGCCCGAGGTACCGCGCTACTTCGGCTTCCTGGTCGTCGGGCCGAAAGTCCAGATGGAGCCGGTTCTTGTTCTGTTTGGTGTCCTTCACGCGTACGAAGAGGATGCCCGGCAAACGGTCGGCGGTCTGCCTGATTTCGAACTCCTCATCGGAGGAATCGGTGACCTCCCATCCGAGTGCGTCAGCCCACCAACCGCCCAGTCGGGCCGGATCAGCGGCATCGACGACGAGTTGCTCCCATTTCACCGCCATATCCACGGAGCCTAGCAATGGCGGTTGTCGGGGCACAGGGGCTCGCGTCGAGGCAGGAAACCTTACGCCGGGCCACCGAGGTCGATCGCGCAGCCACGGTTTGGTGCCCGCGACAGTCGTTCGTCTGCGGTCAGGAGCGGGGTGGCCAGGGCGACTTCGAGAGCGCCTGACTTCAAACGGGACGGCCAGTCATGCGTAAGACTGAGAGCCCTGCGTTCGATGCAATCCT
>DAIETC010000202.1 GCA_027345905.1 Kineosporiaceae bacterium
CCGGGCAGGATGGCGCCCAGAGGAGACCACCTTGGTCAACTTCGCACGGTCCCCAGCGCTCAGGGTGACCGTGAGCTCCTTCGGACGAGGCATACCGTCAACTCCTTCTGGTCGAGTATCAACCAGAACAGCCGACCACACGTACCCATCACATTAGAGGCGACACGCTACTAGACACGTCGAAGTCCGTGCGCAGCGAGGCGTTCATGAGCCGTGGTGACCGGTACCCGGTGACATCTTCGCTGCAGAACCTTCGCGGCCAGTTCTTCACCGACTATAACCTGTTGTCGGCCGGATCGGTGATGGCTGCGATTCCCACGCTCCTCGTGTTCTTCGTCCTGCAGGAGCAGTTCGTGTCCGGTCTGACTCTTGGTGCGACGAAGGGCTGATCCATGAGCGACCTGTGCCTGCTGCGGGCGGGCGGAACGGCCCTGCTCGTCGACGTCGAGGGCCCCCGGCTGCCGCGGGTGCTGCACTGGGGCGCCGACCCCGGCCCGCTCGCGGCCGATGAGCGCGAGGCGATGGCGAGCGCGCTGGTGCTGCCCGTCGGGGGCAGCATGCTGGACCAGCCCTGGACCCCCACGGTCCTTCCCACGCAGGACGACGGGTGGTCCGGGCGTCCGGGGATCAGCGGCTGGGGTCCCGGCGGAGCGCACCCGCGGTTGCGCCTGCTGGCCCCCGTTTCTCTCACCCCGCGCCCGGACGGCGGCACCGGGCTGAACGCCCTGGGCGCCGACCCCGAGGTGGGGGTTCGGGTGGCCTACGAGCTGGAGCTCGAGCCCAGCGGCGTCGTCCGGGTGCGCACGACGGTGCAGGCCATTGGCGAGCACTGGTGGGACGTCGGCGGTGTGCTGGCGCTGCTGCCCCTGCCGCAGCGGGCCCAGGAGGTGCTCGACCTCACCGGCCGCTGGTGCCGCGAGCGCTCGCCTCAGCGCAGCCGGCTGCTGCACGGCGGGCGCGTTCGCGAGTCGCGCCGGGGGCGCACCGGTCACGACGCTGCGCTCCTGATGGTCGCCGGCACGCGTGGTTTCGACTTCGGGCACGGTGAGGTCTGGGGCGCCCATGTCGCCTGGAGCGGTGACCACGTGCACACGATCGAGAAGCTGCCCGAGGGGCAAGCCGCCGTCGGTGGCGGCGAGCTGTTGCACCCCGGTGAGGTGCACCTGGCGCCGGGCGAGAGCTACACGACGCCATGGACGGTGCTGGTGTGGTCCGACCAGGGCCTGGACGGTGCCAGCGCGCGCCTGCACACGATGCTGCGGGCTCGCCCGCAGCATCCGCGCAGCCCGCGCCCGGTCGTGCTGAACTCCTGGGAGGCGGTGTACTTCGACCACGACCTGACCCGGCTGCTGCGGCTGGCCCAGGTGGCGGCGTCCGTCGGTGTCGAGCGCTTCGTGCTGGACGACGGGTGGTTCCTCGCGCGCCGCGACGACACTGCGGGCCTCGGGGACTGGCAGGTCGACCCGGTGGTGTGGCCGAACGGCCTGCACCCCCTGGTGGACCGGGTGCGCGAGCTGGGCATGCAGGTCGGCCTGTGGGTCGAGCCGGAGATGGTCAACCCCGACTCGGACCTGCTGCGCGAGGACCCCGACCGGGTGCTTGCCCGGCCCGGACGCCGGGCCCTGCCCTGGCGGGCCCAGCAGGCGCTCGACCTGGTGCGCCCCGAGGTCTTCGAGCGGGTGCTCGGACAGGTGAGTGCGCTGGTCGGGGAGTACCGCCTGGACTACCTCAAGTGGGACCACAACCGGGACCTGCACGAGGCCGAGCACGCGGGCCGGCCCGCCGTCCGCGCCCAGACACTGGCCGTGTACCGGCTGCTCGACGAGCTGCGTGCCACGCACCCGGGGCTGGAGATCGAGTCCTGCGCCTCGGGCGGCGGCCGGGTCGACCTGGGCATCCTGGCGCGCACCGACCGGGTGTGGCCCTCGGATACCAACGACGCGCTGGAGCGCCAGCAGATCCAGCGCTGGACCGGCCTGCTGCTGCCCCCCGAGCTGGTCGGCGCGCACGTCGGGCCGCCGGTCGCGCACACGACCGGACGCACGGTCGACCTCGGGATGCGGCTGCTGACCGCGCTGTTCGGGCACGCCGGGATCGAGTGGGACCTCACGACCTGCAGCCCCGGTGAGCTCGACCGGCTGCGCGCGTGGACCGCGCTGTACCGCGAGCTGCGGCCCCTGCTGCACGGCGGGCACACCGTGCGCGTCGAGCTGCCCGGGGCGGGCGCGTTGCTGCACGGCGTGGTGGCGCCAGGCCGCGAGCGCGCGGTCTTCGCCGTCGTCCGGCTCACGACCGACGCCGACGCCGTGCTGGGCCCGGTGCACCTGCCCGGACTGGATCCCGCGCTGACCTACTCCGTGCGGCTGCGCCACGAGCTCGACGACCCGTCGGCCCCCGGCCCCGGCGTGGACCCGGTCCTGCGGCAGCGGGCGCAGGGGTTGTCGCTGTCCGGTGCGGTGCTGGCCACCAGCGGCCTTGCGCTGCCCCTGCTGGGCCCGGCGTCCGGCGTCCTGCTGGACGTGAGTGCCGCTCCTTGGCCCACTCGTGACGGCGTGTCAACCTCTGCGCGCGCCGCGAGGGGTTGACACGGCGTCACAAGTGGGAGGTGCCCGCGCGGGCACGGGGCCCGCCCGGGGCTGACACAATGCCGACATGCTCATGACCGTCCCGCCGACGGGGCCCGCCGCGAGCACCTCGCAGCGCCCGCGGGTGCTCTCGGGGATGCAGCCGACGAGCGACTCGCTGCACCTGGGCAACTACCTCGGCGCACTCGTCCAGTGGGTCGCCCTGCAAGAGTCGCACGAGGCCTTCTACTTCGTCGCCGACCTGCACTCGATCACCGTCGAGCACGACCCGGCGCTGCTGCGCCAGCGCACCCGGGTCACGGCCGCGCAGTACCTCGCGGCCGGGGTCGACCCGGCCAGATGCCCGCTGTTCGTGCAGTCCCACGTGCCCGAGCACACCCAGCTGCAATGGGTGCTCGGCTGCCTGACCGGCTTCGGCGAGGCCAGCCGGATGACCCAGTTCAAGGACAAGTCGGCGCGCGGTGGCGCCGAGCGGGCCAGCGTGGGGCTGTTCACCTACCCGATCCTGCAGGCGGCCGACATCCTGCTGTACCAAGCCGACCTGGTGCCGGTCGGTGAGGACCAGCGTCAGCATCTGGAGCTCAGCCGCGACCTCGCGCAGCGCTTCAACTCCCGCTTCGGTCAGACCCTCGTGGTTCCGGCGCCACACATCGTGCGCGGCGCCGCGAAGATCTACGACCTGCAGCGGGTCGACAAGCAGATGAGCAAGAGCGTCGGGGGCAGCGGCGTGGTCTGGATGCTCGATGAGCCGGCCACGGTCGCGAAGAAGATCAGGGCGGCGGTCACCGACACCGAACGCGAGATCCGCTACGACCCACAGGCCAAGCCGGGCGTCTCCAACCTGCTGACGATCCACTCGGCCTTGTCCGGGCGGCCCATACCCGACCTCGAGCGTGACTTCGCAGGCCGTGGCTACGGCGACCTCAAGGGCGAGGTGGCGCAGGTCGCCGTCGCCGCTCTGGGCGCGTTCCGCGAGCGCACGCTGGCCCACCTGGAGGACCTCAGCGTCCTGGACGACGTGCTCGCAGCTGGCGCGCAGACGGCCCGGGCGGTCGCGGCCGACACCTTGGCCCAGGTCTACGACCGGGTCGGCTTCGTGGCGCCGGGCCACGAGCGCACGAGAACCGGCGCGCGGTGAGCGCACGCGTGGCGGCGCAGCGGACGTTCGGGGTGGCCATCCCCGTCCCCGACCCGTTCGGGGCCCAGCTGCAGAGCCACCGCGCCTCCTTCGGCGACCCGCTCGCGGGCGCCATCCCGGCGCACATCACCTTGCTGCCGCCCACCCAGCTGCCCGCCACGCAGGACGTCGGCGCGCATCTGGCCGCGGCGGCGGCGTCCGCGGGGCCTTTCACGATCCACCTGCGCGGCACCGACACCTTCCGGCCCGTCTCGCCGGTGGTTTTCGTGCCGCTGGTGGAAGGCGCCGGCGACTGCGAGCGGCTGGAGCGCCAGGTGCGCCGCGGTCCCTTGCACCGCGAGCTCGAGTTCCCGTATCACCCGCACGTCACCGTGGCCCACCACCTGCCGGACGAGCGGCTGGACGAGGCGTTCGGCTCGCTGGCGAACTTCGAGTGCACGTTCCAGGCCGACGAGATCCTGCTCTACGAGCACGGGGCCGACGGCGTCTGGCGCCCGCAGCGGCGCTACCCGTTGACCGCCTCCGCGAGCGGCGCGGGCGCCAACTCAGCGGGGGCCAACTCAGCGGGCGCCAACTCGGCGGACGCCAACTCAGCGGGCGCCAACGGTGCGGGTGCCTCGTCGTGAGCCGCCTGCTGGAGCGGGTCAAGGCCACCCACGGGTGGCGCTCCTGGCAGCGGTACGGCGCCGCGCGCGGTGGCGTGCTGGCCGGCGGAGTCACCTTCTTGGGCTTCTTCTCGATCGTGCCCGCCCTGATCCTTGGGTTCACGATCTTCGGGATCGTGCTGCGCAGCCAGCCGGCGCTGTTCCACCAGGTCGTCGACTCGATCTCCCAGACCCTGCCGGGCATCGTTCGCGACCGGGCCCACCCCACCGGCCTGATCGACGCCTCGCACCCGCCGACCCCCAACGCCCTGACCCTCACCGGGGCGATCAGCCTGGTCGCCTTGCTGCTCGGCGGCCTGGGCTGGCTGGACGCGCTGCGTGAGGGCGTGCGGGCGATCTTCGACCAGCCGCCCTTGCAGATCAACCCGATCAAGGGCAAGGTTCGCGACCTGGTCATCCTGGCCACATTGGGCCTGGCGGTCTTCGCCTCCGGCCTGATCTCGACGGCCGTAGGTGCGGCCGGCCCCTTCCTGCTGCACCTGGCCGGCGTCGCGCAGGGGTCGGCGTTGGGCACCGTGGTGCTCAGCGGGATAGCCGTGCTGGTGGTCTTCGCCGTCGACCTGGCGATCATGCTGGTGATCCTGCGGCTGCTCAGCGGGCTCGCGTTGCCCCCTGCCGACGTCCGGCAGGGTTGCATCGTCGGAGCGTTGGGGCTCGGCATCATCAAGCTGGCCGGTGGCCTGCTGCTGAAGGGTTCCACAAGCAAGCCGGTCTTCGCTTCGTTCGCGGTCATCGTCGGCCTGCTGCTGATGATCAACCTGATCAGCCGGGTGATCCTGCTCGCCGCCGCGTGGGCGGCCACGACCGCCCACGACCAGGGCCATCTCGCGCCGGCGGTGCCGGTGGTGCCGGCGGTGCCGGGCCCAGTGGCCGCCCGAGCGGCGACGTTGCCCTCGTTCGGTCAGCGCTCGAGCGATGGCGTGGCGGTGGCCGCCGGGGCGGTGCTGGGACTCAGCGCGGCCGTGCTCGTGCGGACCGCGCGGCGCGGGCTGCACGCAGCTGTCGGCGCCGTGCGTGGGCGCTGAGCGCCAGCACCAGGACGATCAGGCCGGCGATGACCAGGCCGGACGTGCCCACCCAGGTGCGCACCGCGCTGGGCCGCCCGGCCGCTAACGGACCACGCACTGCCGCCAGTGCGGCTCCGAGCGCCGGGCGCTGCCCCGGCGCGGTGGCCGCCGACTGGCCTAGCTCGCCCGGTTCGACCAGGTGCCCGATCGGGCGCGCCTGCGCCCCGTAGGCGAAGGCCCAGTTGAACATCGCGGCCAGCGTTCGCCAGCTGGGTTCGGAGCGGCGAAGGGCGGTCAGGACGTACGTCCGGTCGCCGCGGCGAACGGCCCCGATGATCGTCCAGCGCGCCGCCACGGTGTAGCCGTTCTTCACCCCGATCGTGCCGGGGTAGTTGTACAGCAGCGAGTCGTGGTTCTGGATCTGGTAGGTGCGCCGTGGCTTGCCGGCCACCTCGGCGCCGGGAAACCGGACCCGCTTGGTCAGCACCAGCTGTTGAAACAACGGCAGCTTCAGGGCGGCTCGGGCGATCAGGGCCAGGTCGTAGGCGCTGGTGACCTGGCCCGGCGCGTCCAGCCCGCTCGGGTCCTTCACCACGGTGTCCAGGGCCCCCAGAGCGTGCGCCTGGTCCTGCATCCGCGCCACGGTCTGCGGCACCCCCCCGGCCGCCCGGGCCAGGCCGGTCGCCGCGTCGTTGCCCGACGAGAGCAGCATGCCCTGCAGCAGCTGGTGCACCGTGTAGCTCGACCCCGGGATCAGGCCCACCTTGCTTCCCTCGACCAGGTCCTGCGGTTGCGCGACGTACTGCTGGTCGGGCGACAGCATCGGGATCACGGTGAGCGCCGTGAGCGTCTTCAGCACGCTCGCCGGCAGCTCGCGGGCGTGTGGCGCCTTGGCCACCAGGACCTGCCCGGTGCTCAGGTCGGCCAGCAGGTACGACGCTGCGGCCAGCGTGGGCGGCGCGGGAACCCCGGCCGGTACGTCGAACACCGGCGTGGTCCCGGTCAGCCGCGGGCCGCCGACCGGCTCGCCCACCCCAGCGGTGACCCCAGCGCCCACCCCCACGCCCACAGTGGCTCGGGGCGACGCCTGCGCCGCGACCGGGACGGCGCAGGCCAGGGCCAGGAGCGCCGCCAGCAGCAGGGCCGACGTCCGGCTGGCTCGGCGCCCGATGGCGGGCGGGTGCAACTGAACGTCGTGCGGCACCGCTGCGCGCCCTCCACCTGTCGACAACTGCCGGACCTGGCATCCG
Organism: Kineosporiaceae bacterium; assembly: GCA_027345905.1. Taxonomy (GTDB): domain Bacteria; phylum Actinomycetota; class Actinomycetes; order Actinomycetales; family Angustibacteraceae; genus DAIETC01. The sequence goes on from DAIETC010000202.1 coordinate 6,646, forward strand.
TGCACCACGGTAGCGCGCGGGGTGCTCAGCGCGGCTGAGGCGGCGCCAGAACGAGGGGAACAAGTCAGGCGGCGGCGCTGGCCCGCATCTGGATGACCGCCTCGTAGTGCGTCAGGAGCTGGTCGCCGACGGCCTGCCACGAGCGGCCCGCGACACGCAGCCGACCGGCGTGGCCCAGGGCGACCCGCCGCTGCGCGTCGGTCACGAGGGCCTGCACCGCGTCGCGCAGGCCCAGGCCCTGTGCGTCGTAGAGCAGGCCGGTGACGCCGTGCACGACCAGGTCGAGCGGTCCGCCGCTGGCCGGCGCGACGACGGGTAGCGCGCAGGCCATCGCCTCCTGGATGGTCTGGCAGAACGTGTCCTCGGTGCCGGTGTGCACGAACACGTCCAGGCAGGCGTAGACCCGCGCGAGGTCCTCGCCTTCGCGTCGCCCGAGCAGCACGGCATCGGTTCCGGCCAGGGCCCTGGTCACCGACGCGGTGGAGGGGCCGTCGCCGACGACGACCAGCCGGGTGCCCGGCATCGCGGCCAGGCGGGCGAGCCGCTCGACGCGCTTCTCCGGCGAGAGGCGGCCGACGTAACCGACCAGCACCTGGCCCTGCGGTGCGAGCGCGTGCCGCAGCGCCCGGCTGCCCCGGTCGCCGCGCCAGGCGGGGTCGAACAAGGCCGTGTCCACCCCGCGCGACCACTGCTGCACCCGCGGGACGCCGTGGCCGACCAGGTCGTCGATGGCCGGCTGCGAAGGCGCCAGGGTGCGGTCGGCCGCGCTGTGCACGCGGCGGATCCACCCCCACGCGGCACGGTGCGCCAGCCGCAGGCCGTGGGTGCGGGCGAACCCTGCGACGTCGGTCTGGAAGACGGCCACGCTGGGCACGCCCAGCCGGTTGGCGGCGAAGATCCCGGCCGCACCCAGAACGAACGGGGAGGCCGCGTGGACGACGTCCGGCGCGAAGGCGGCCAGGCGGGGACGCAGGTCGGGGGTGGGCAGCCCGACGGCGAACTGGTGGTAGTTGAACCCGCTGGTTCCGTGCACCGGATAACCGGCATAGGACGTCGGCGCCGGGGCCGGGCAGATGACCAGGGCTTCGTGCCCCCGGGCGCGCAGGTGCTCGAGCACCCGGCACACGCTTCCGGCCACACCGTTGACGCTGGGCAGGAAGGACTCGGCCACCACGGCTACCCGCATGACTTCACGGTCGCTGACGTGGGGGACCACCACGATGTCCACGCCGCGAGCAGGGGGTGAGCATCCGATGACGAACTGGCGACGAGGTGCGGCCGGGTCGGGACGGGCCCGGCGGCCGGGTCCGTTACCCTCGCAGCGGTGAGCATCCCAGGGGCCGGTCGGCCGCTGCCCGGCTTCTACGCCGTGATCCCCGCCGGTGGCGCCGGCACCCGGCTCTGGCCGCTGTCGCGGGCGGCGCACCCCAAGTTCCTGCACGACCTGACCGGCACCGGCCGCAGCCTGCTGCAGAGCACGTGGGACCGACTGGTGCCCATGACCCGGTCGATCTGCGTCGTGACCGGCGCGGCGCACGCGGGCGCGGTCGCCGAACAGCTGCCCGCGCTGGCCGCAGAGGACCTGTTCGTCGAGCCCTCACCGCGCGACTCGACCGCGGCCATCGGGTTGGCGGCGGCCGTCCTGGTGCGGCGCGACCCCGACGCGGTCATCGGGTCGTTCGCGGCCGACCACGTGATCGGTGACCAGCAGGTGTTCGCGGCCGCCGTCGCCGAGGCCGTGGCCACCGCACGCACCGGTCTGCTGGTGACGGTGGGAATCACCCCGACCTACCCGGCCACCGGATTCGGCTACGTGTGCGCGGGGGAACAGCTCGACGTCCCGGACGCGCCCTCGGCCCTACGGGTCACCCGGTTCGTGGAGAAGCCGGACGCCCAGACGGCGGCACAGTACGTCGCCGCCGGATTCCGCTGGAACGCCGGCATGTTCGTGGTGCGCGCCGCCACCTTGCTGGACCTGCTTGCCGAGCATCAACCTGCGCTCGCCGCCGGGCTGCGGGAGATCGCCGACGCCTGGGCCGGCCCGACCCGCGAGGAGGTACTGGAGCGGCTCTGGCCGACGTTGACCCGGATCGCGATCGACTACGCCGTCGCCGAGCCCGCGGCCGCGGCCGGGCGGGTCGCCGTCGTCCCCGGTGAGTTCGGCTGGGACGACATCGGCGACTTCAACGCGCTGGCTGGGCTGCTGCCCGTCGGTCCAGACGGGGTGCAGGTCCTCGGCGACGCGCAGTCGGTGCTCAGCCCGGGAGGGCGCGCGATGGTGGTCTCGGCGTCCGGGCGGCTGGTCGCCCTGCTCGGGGTGGAGGACCTGGTCGTCGTCGACACCCCGGGCGCGCTGCTGGTCGCTTCGCGCGAGCGTGCCCAGGACGTTAAGACGATCGTCGACCTGGTCCGTGCCCGGGGCCGCGCCGACCTGCTCTAGATTCGCCACATGAGCGACCGGACCACTGGACCTGCTGCGGGCGCGGACCCGAGGCGGCGCACCGAGTCCGGCCTGCACCTTGGCGAGGTCTACGGCCCCGACGCGCTGGACGGCTGGGACCCGGCGCAGCAGCTGGGCGAACCCGGTGCGTACCCCTACACCCGCGGGGTCTACCCGAGCATGTACGCCGGCCGGCCCTGGACGATGCGCCAGTACGCGGGGTTCGGCACCGCCCGCGAGTCCAACGAGCGCTACCACCAGCTGGTGTCGGCGGGCACCGGCGGCCTGTCGGTCGCCTTCGACCTGCCGACCCAGATGGGCTACGACTCCGACGACCCCGCTGCGTCCGGCGAGGTCGGCAAGGTCGGGGTGGCGATCGACTCGATCGACGACATGCGGCTGCTGTTCGACGGGATCGCCCTGGACGCCGTGTCGACGTCCATGACCATCAACGCGCCCGCCGCGGTGCTGCTGCTGCTCTACCAGCTCGTCGCGCAGGAGCAGGGCGTGCCCGGCGAACGGCTGACCGGCACGATCCAGAACGACGTGCTCAAGGAGTACATCGCCCGCGGCACCTACATCTACCCGCCGAAGCCGTCCCTGCGGCTGGTCTCCGACACGTTCGCCTACTGCCACAAGCATTTGCCCCGTTTCAACACCATCTCGATCTCGGGCTACCACATGGCCGAGGCGGGTGCCACGCCCGTGCAGGAGGTCGCGTTCACCCTCGCCAACGCCAAGGAGTACGTGCGCGCCGCACTGGACGCCGGTCTGGGCGTCGACGGCATCGGCCCCCGCCTGTCGTTCTTCTTCGTCGCCCGTACCAGCCTGTTGGAGGAGGTCGCCAAGTTCCGGGCCGCGCGGCGGATCTGGGCTCACGTCATGCGCGAGGAGTTCGGCGCGCAGGACCCGCGCTCGACCATGCTGCGCTTCCACACCCAGACCGCCGGGGTGCAGCTCACGGCGCAACAGCCGGAGGTCAACCTGGTCCGGGTGGCCTTGCAGGCCTTGGGGGCGGTGCTCGGCGGCACCCAGAGCCTGCACACCAACGCGTACGACGAGGCGCTGGCTCTGCCCAGCGCCAAGGCCGCTCGGCTCGCCCTACGCACCCAGCAGGTGATCGCCCACGAGACGGACGTGACCAAGACCGTCGACCCGTTCGCCGGTTCGTACGCGGTGGAGTCGATGACCGACGACCTGCAGGCCGCGGTCCTGGCGTTGATGACCGCGGTCGAGGACCGCGGCGGTGCGGTCGCCGCCATCGAGCAAGGTTTCCAGAAGGGTGAGATCGAGCGGTCGGCGTACCTCGTGTCCCAGCAGAGCGGCTCGGGCGAGCGGGTCGTCGTAGGGCTGAACCGGTTCCAGGTCGCGGACGACGAGCCGTACGAGCCGCTGCGCGTCGACCCCGCGATCGAGGCCGAGCAGGGCGCAAGGCTCGCGGCCCTCCGCGCCGACCGCGACCAGAGCGAGGTGGATCGAGCGCTGAAAGCCTTGCAGCGCAGCGCTTCTGGGACTGACAACGTCCTGCCACCGATGCGAGACGCACTCGCGGCTCGGGCGACCGTGGGTGAGGTGTGCCACGCATTGCGGGCCGTGTGGGGCAGCTACGCGCCCAACGAGCGCTTCTGAGCGCTCCACTGTCGCCGGCTGGGGCCGATAGACTGGACTGTTGTGAGCGCCCAGCCCGGACCGGCCCAGCCCGAGGCGGGCCATCCTGAGTGCGCGGGGCTGTCGCAGGGGCTCGCCGACCAGGTGGTCGCGCTGCGCCGTGACCTGCACGCGCATCCCGAGCTGTCCTGGGCCGAGCAGCGCACCACCGACTTGGTCGCGCAGCGGTTGGCGGCGGCCGGAGTTTGGGTGCGCCGACTACCCGTCACCGGCCTGATCGCCGAGATCGGCCCAGGCGCCGGCACCGGGGCGAGGGCGCCCACGGTCGCTCTGCGGGCCGACATCGACGCTCTACCGGTCAGTGACCGCACCGACGACCCGTGGCGCTCGGTCAACGACGGGGTCGCGCACGCCTGCGGGCACGACGTGCACACCGCCGCCCTGGTCGGGGCGGCGCTCGAGCTGGCGCAGCGCCATGCGCAGCAGCCGCTCCAGGGGCGTGTGCGGCTGCTGTTCCAGCCCGCGGAGGAGGTCATGCCCGGCGGGGCAAAGGCCCTGGTCGAGCTGGGCGCCCTGCAGGACGTCTGGTCGATCTTCGCCCTGCACTGCGACCCCTCGCTGGACGTCGGGCAGGTCGGACTGCGCACCGGGGCGATCACGGCCGCCGCCGACCGGGTGGTGGTGCGGCTCGAAGGTGGTGGGGGCCACACCTCACGCCCGCACCTGACAGCGGACCTGACCTTCGCCCTCGCCAAGGTGGTGACCGACGTCCCGGCAGCGCTGTCTCGCCGCCTGGACCCGCGCTCCGGCGCCAGCTTGGTCTGGGGGTACGTGCAGGCGGGGTCGGCCGCCAACGTCATTCCCGGTGCGGGCGAGGCCGGTGGCACGCTGCGGATGCTCTCGGTGACCGAGTGGGCGCGGGCAGAGGAGCTGGTCACGACCCTTGTCCACGAGGTGGTCGCCCCGTACGGCGTGAGCGCCCAGGTCGAGTACGTCCGCGGGGTGCCGCCGGTGGTGAACCGCACCGCACAGATCTCGGTGCTCGCCGCGGCGGCCCGCCGGGTCGTGGGCGAGGAGCAGGTGGTGACGACGACCCAGAGCCTGGGCGGCGAGGACTTCTCGTGGTACCTGGTCGACGTGCCAGGCGCGATGGCCCGGCTGGGGACTGCCACGCCGGGCGGCCCGCGTTTCGACCTGCACCAGGGCAACCTGCGCATTGACGAGCGGTCCGTCCCGGTCGCCGCCGCCCTGTTGGCGCAGACGGCTCTGCAGGCGCTGCGCCAGGCGCCATGACCAATCTCGCCCGATAACGGTTCGGACACCTGTCGGTTCATGCCGATCGGATCGGGCTGGGCGGAGGGTAGAGTCGCGCCAGTCCCGCGTCGGCAGGCCGATGCATCAGCGAAGGAGAACCACGTGCGCCGCATGACCACGATGATGGCGATCGCCTCGGCGGCCGCCCTGGCCCTGACGGCGTGCGGAAGTGGTTCGTCCCCGGGCACCGGCTCGGGCAGCACCGCCGGCGCCAGCACGGGCGGGTCGCCCGCCGCCAGCGCCCTGCGGGTGGGCATGGCGTACGACGTCGGAGGGCGCGGCGACAAGTCCTTCAACGACGCGGCGGCGGCCGGGCTGGAGAAGGCCAAGGCCGAGCTCGGCGTGACGACCAAGGAGCTGGAGGCCAAGCAGGGCGAGACCGACGCGCAGAAGGAGGAGCGGCTGCGGCTGCTCGCCCAAGGCGGTTACCAGGCCGTGATCGCGGTCGGGTTCGCCTACGCCGGCCCGGTGAAGAAGGTGGCCGCCGAGTTCCCCAAGACGCACTTCGCCATTATCGACGACTCCAGCTTCAAGGCGCCCAACGTCGCCAACCTGGTCTTCGCCGCCAACGAGGGCAGCTTCCTGGTGGGCGCGGCCGCGGCCCTGAAGTCCAAGACCGGTCACGTCGGGTACATCGGCGGAGTCCAGACCCCGCTGCTGCAGGAGTTCCAGGCCGGTTTCGACGCTGGGGCCAAGATGGTCAACCCGAAGATCAAGATCGACGACAAGTACCTCACCCAGGTTCCCGACTTCAGTGGTTTCGCCGACCCGGCGAAGGGAAAGGTCACCGCTGACGGCATGTACCAGGGCGGCGCCGACGTGATCTTCGCGGCGGCCGGGTCCTCGGGCCTGGGCGTCTTCGAGGCTGCCAAGGCCGACAAGAAGCTCGCGATCGGGGTGGACTCCGACCAGTACAACACCGTCGACCCCGCGCTGCGCCCGGTCATCCTCACCTCGATGATCAAGAAGGTCGACGTGGCCGTGTTCGACTTCGTCAAGTCGGTCAAGGACGGCTCCCCGCTGGTCGGCGAGACGGTCTTCAACCTCAAGACCGGTGGCATCGACTACTCCACCAGTGGCGGGCAGGTCGATGACATCAAGGCCAAGCTGGACGAGTACAAGGCCAAGATCATCTCCGGTGCGATCACGGTGCCGACCAAGCCCGGATCCTGAGCGTGAGCGGGCGGCCGGGTGCCGACTGACCCGATCGCCGTCCAGGTAACCGGCGTCACCAAGCGGTTCCCCGGCGTTGTCGCCAACCGCGACGTGTCGCTCGCCGTCCGCGCCGGTTCGGTGCACGCCATCGT
>DAIETC010000136.1 GCA_027345905.1 Kineosporiaceae bacterium
CTGGCGCAGGTTCTGCGGGTCGATGCCCAGGTCGACGTACCAGGCCGTGCGGGTGTCGATCCAGTACTGGTGCCACTGCTCGTCGGTGCCGGGCTCGACGAAGAACTCCATCTCCATCTGCTCGAACTCGCGGGTGCGGAAGATGAAGTTGCCGGGCGTGATCTCGTTGCGAAAGCTCTTACCGGTCTGCGCAATCCCGAACGGCGGCTTCTTGCGGGCCGAGGTCATCACGTTCAGGAAGTTCAAGAAGATGCCCTGGGCGGTCTCGGGGCGCAGGTAGTGCAGTCCGGAGTCGTCCTCGACCACGCCCAGGTAGGTCTTCAGCAAGCCACTGAACTGCCGTGGCGACGTCCAGGCTCCGCGCGTGCCGCAGCTGGGGCAGGCGATGTCGGCCAGGCCGTGCTCGGGCGGGCGGCCCTTGCGCTCCTCGAACTCCTCCTCCAGGTGGTCGGCGCGGTACCGCTTGTGACAGCTCTGGCACTCGGTGAGCGGATCGCTGAACGTCGCGATGTGCCCGGACGCCTGCCAGGTGCGGGTCGGCAAGATCACCGAGGAGTCCAGCCCGACCACGTCGTCGCGCCCGGTGACCATGGACTTCCACCACTGCCGCTTGATGTTCTCCTTCAGCTCCACGCCCAGCGGGCCGTAGTCCCACGCCGACCTGGTGCCGCCGTAGATCTCGCCACACGGGTACACGAACCCCCGGCGCTTGGCGAGGCTGACGACGGCGTCGACACGGGACTCGGGCTTGGCGGACACAGGCGGGCACTCCATCAGCGGGGATCAGCGTCGGCGGGTGCGCCAGCGCGATCCCCCAGGCTATCGGGCGCGATGTTGGCGCGGTGCGGCCGTCGCCGCGTCGGGCGCCAGGTCGCTGACCGCGTCAAGCAGCCCGTGCGGGCCGGCCTCGACCAGCGCCTCGAAGGTCGTCGGCTCGTCCAGCGCCTCGGACAGCACCCGCACGGCGCGCACCTTCACGTCGTACGACGACAGCGCGCGCCGGTAGGCCCCGACCGACTCCCACTGCGTGTGCAAGACCCAGTGCTCGGGCTCGTCCATCGAGCGCCCCAGATGCCCTTGGCTACAGCCCGGCTGGCAACGCAACGCGTCCAGCGCCTCGCGGGCCCGTTCGTGAAAGGCCGCCTCATCGCCTGCGGCCACGACGTACCGCATGAGCACGATGAGCGGCACGTGGCCCCCTTGCTCGTTCAGCCCGGACGTCGGTGCGCCGGCGTGGCGCCTGAGAGCATAGGCCGCCGTCCCCCACTGTCCAGCTGCGAAGGGCCCTCGTGCCGATCCACCCACTGTCCGAAGACCGCCCCGGATCGCGCGGCGTGCGCGCCGGCATCGAGCGGGTGAGCCTGCCGCTGCTGGTGCGCCTGGCCGCCCTGCCACGGGCCGTGCCGTTCGTCGTCCTGCTGGCCGCCCTGGTGGGCGGCCTGGTCGCCGGGGGGCCGGTGGGCGTGCTGCTCACCGGGTTCGTGCTCCTGGTCGTGCTCTGGATGACCTACCTGGGCTGGCCCCGCCTGGCGATGAGCGAGCGGTTCGGCCGCCTGGCCGTGAGCCTGATGGCGCTGGCGCTGTTCCTGACCCAGGCGTTCCCGCGCTGAGCTTGCGTCGGTTGTCGAGCTGGGCCGTTTGACGTCATGCGGCGGGCAAGTGATAATGGTTCCCATGTCCAGTAAGCCTCGTGTCGCACTTGTGCTCGCCGCCGCCCTCACCCTGGCGGGCTGCTCCGCCATTAGCCCGAGCGGCCCGAACGCCGCCGGCCCGGTCAAGGGCCCGCTGACCGTGGTGGCCAGCTTCTACCCGCTGGAGTACATCACTCAGCGCATCGGCGGGGACCGGGTCCGGCTCACCAGTCTCACCAAACCGGGCGCCGAACCGCACGACCTCGAGCTGTCGCCGCAGGACGTGGCAAGCGTGTCCGGCGCCGACCTGGTCGTCTACCTCAGGGGGTTCCAGCCCTCGGTCGACGCAGCGGTCAGCGCCGAGGCCAGCGGCAAGGCCTTCGACGCCTCGACCAAGGCCAACCTGGACCTCACCTACACCCCGATCGAGGCAGGCAAGCAGGTAGCCGAGGCCGCCGGCAGCACCGACCCGCACTTCTGGCTCGACCCCACCCGGCTGCGCGCGGTCGCCGCCGCCCTCGCCACCCGCATGGAGCAGGTCGACCCTGCCGCGCGCGCCACCTTCGCCGCGAACGAGGCGTCCTTGTCCAAGGACCTCACCGCGCTGGACGCGCAGTACCGCGCCGGCTTGGCGCACTGCGCCAACAAGGACCTGATCACCAGCCACAACGCCTTCGGCTACCTCGCTCAGCGCTACCACCTGCGCCAGGTCGGCATCACCGGGCTGACCCCCGACGCCGAGCCCAACGCCCGCGAGCTGGCCGACGTGACGAACTTCGTGCGCACCCACCACGTCACGACGATCTACTACGAGACGCTCGTCAGCCCCGCGATCGCCGACACCGTGGCCCGCGAGACCGGCGCCCGCACCGAGGTCCTCGACCCGATCGAGGGACTGAACAAGCTGTCCCAGGGCAGGGACTACCTTGCGATCATGCGCGCCAACCTCGCCAACCTGCGCAGCGGCCAGGGCTGCTCGTGACCGGCACCAGCCCGGACGCCGGGCCGCCGGTTCTCGACCTGCGCGGGGTCAGCGTGGGCTACACCGACCATGCGATCGTGCACGACGTGAGCCTGCAGGTGCACCGGGGCGAGGTCGTGGCGGTCCTGGGCGCCAACGGCTCTGGTAAGACGACCCTGGTGCGCGGGATGCTCGGCCTGGCGCGGGTGCTGGCCGGCCAGATCGAGGTGCTCGGATCGCCCGTGGGCGCCCGCGGGGCCGGGGCGCGCATCGGCTACGTCCCGCAACGGCACACCGTCGGCGGCAGCATCCCGTCCACCGTGCGCGAGGTCGTCTCGTCGGGCCGGTTGCCCCGCCTGGGCTGGCTGGGCCGGATGCGCGCAGTCGACCGGGCCGCCGTCCAGTCGGCCATCGATGCCGTCGACCTCACCGACCTGGCCGACACCGACATCGCGGACCTGTCCGGCGGCCAGCAACGCCGCGGGCTGATCGCGCGCGCGCTGGCCTCCGAGCCGCAGGTCCTGATCATGGACGAGCCGACGGCCGGAGTCGACCAGGCCAGCCAGCACGCGCTCGGCCGCGCCGTCGTCCGCCTGGTGCAGCTCGGCGTCACGCTGGTGATCGTCACGCACGAGATCGGGCCGCTGACCGGCGTGGTCACCCGCTCCATCGTGATGCAGGACGGCCGGATCGCGTACGACGGGCCGCTGTCCACCTCGATGCTCGGCCCCTCAGACGGCCACGCGCACGAGCACCACGTGCACGACCCCGCCGACCCCACCGGGCGCGCGACCTGGCTGAGCCCGACGGTCGGTGACCGCTGATGGCCGTGCTCGAGCTGCTGCAGTACGACTTCATGCGCCGCGCGTTGCTTGCCGGCCTGCTCGTCGGGCTGGCCGCCCCGGTCGTCGGCATCTTCCTGGTCCAGCGCCGACTGGCGCTGATCGGCGACGGCATGGGGCACATCTCGCTGGCCGGGGTCGCCCTGGGCGTGCTGACCGGGACCGCGCCGGTCTGGACCGCGCTGGTCGCCGCCGTGGTCGGGGCCGTGGCCATCGAGCTGATCCGCACCCGCGGGCGCACCAGCGGTGACATCGCACTCGCCGTGCTGTTCTACGGCGGCATCGCGGGGGGCGTGGTCTTGATCTCGCTCTCCCCCGCGGGCACCCCCGCCAACCTCAACTCCTACCTGTTCGGCGCGATCACCACCACCACACCAAGCGACCTGGTGACCTTCGCCGTCCTGGCCGGCGCCGTCCTGCTCACCACCCTCACGCTGGCCCCGCGGCTGTTCGCGGTCAGCAACGACCCCGAGTACGCCCGCGCCGTCGGGCTACCGGTGCTCGGGCTCAACCTGCTGCTCGCGGTCCTGACCGCCGTGACCGTGGTGGTCTCGATGCGCGTCGTGGGACTGCTGCTGATCAGCGCGCTGATGATCTTGCCGAACGCCATCGCCCAGCTGTTGTGCCACAGCTTCCGGGCCAGTCTGGTGGTCGCGGTGGCGACCGGTGTCGTGGTCAGCGTCGCGGGGATCGGTACCAGCTTCTACGTGAACACCCCCTCCGGAGGGACGATCGTGCTGCTCGCGATCGCGGTCTTCATGCTGGCGGCGCTCGGGGCTGCGCTGCGCGATGCCGTGGCTCGGCGCCGGCATTCGATGGCCGAACGGCACCACCACCACGAGCACGGCGCCGACTGCGGGCACACCGCGGTGGCCCACGACGACCACGTCGACTACCTGCACGAGGGTCACCGGCACGCCCAGCACGCCGGCCACTACGACGAGCACTGAGCGTGACGACGAGCCCGAGCATGACGACGAGCCCGAGCATGACGACGAGCACCGGTGCGTAAGGTCAGCCGGCAGCGCGCCGCCGTCTCGGCGTACCTCGGGAGGCAGAGCAGGTTCTGCAGCGCGCAGGAGATCCACGCCGCGCTGCGGGCGGATGGCGAGCCGGTAGGCCTTGCCACCGTCT
>DAIETC010000144.1 GCA_027345905.1 Kineosporiaceae bacterium
GCGGGCGCGTTCGGCAGCGCCGGCTGCTGTGGCGCCAGGCACGGCACGCGTCAGTGCGGGCACGGTGGTGCTCGAGCGCGACCCAGCCTCAGGCGATCGCCCGGACGACGACGCGGACCGTCCCGCGCCCGCGCGCCGCACGCCCGGTACGGGCCCGCGCAACCAGCCACGACGTGGCCGCCCTCGGGGCAAACGGCGTTGATGGCCGAGCAGGGGAGCGAGCAGCGCCGCGCGGCAGGGCACGACCCGAAGGTAGGGCACGGCCCGAAGGCAGGGCACGGCCCGAAGGCAGGGCACGACCAAGCGCTTGCTGAGCGGGTGCAGGCGGCACTGCGCACGGTGGCGGACTACCCGAGCCCGGGTGTGCTGTTCCAGGACATCTCGCCGGTGCTGGCCGACGGGGGGCTGCTGGCGGCGCTCGTCGAGGCTCTGGCGCAGCGCTACGCCGGCCGGGTCGATGTCGTGGCCGGTGTCGAGGCCCGCGGGTTCGTGCTGGGCGCGCCACTGGCCGTGCGGCTGGGGGTGGGTTTCGTCCCGGTCCGCAAGGCGGGCAAGCTGCCCGGGGACCTGCTGAGCGCCGCGTACGACCTGGAGTACGGCACCGCGAACATCGAGGTGCAGCACGACGCCTTCGTGCCGGGTGCGCGGACCCTCGTCGTGGACGACGTGCTGGCTACAGGTGGGACGGCGGGCTCCGCATGTGACCTCGTCGAACGCGCGGGCGCCTTGGTGGTCGAGTTCGCCGTGCTGGTCGAGCTGAGCGGGCTGGGCGGGCGTCAGCGGCTGCCCGGGCGCGTCGTCCACAGCCTGCTCGTGCTCTGAGCGCCGACGCAGGGCCCAACTGAACGCGAACCGGTTGAGCAGTCCGTAGACTGATGGTTTGCGGGCGCGCCCCGACCGGCGTGGGAGGTGTGATGGCAGACCCGACGCGGATCGTGACAACCGGGTCGCCCACGCCCGTCGAAGACCTCGACCAGACCGGGCCGATCCCGACCGGCAGCCGGGTGCGTGCCCGGTTTGCCCGGTTGGGCGCCCAGCGGCCCACCACAAGTCCGGTCCTGGAACCGCTGCTGCGCACCCTTCGCGCCACGCACGACAAGGTCGACGCGGGTCTGCTGGAGCGGGCGTACGCGGTGGCCGAGCGCGCTCACGAAGGTCAGCTGCGCAAGAGCGGGGACCCTTACATCACCCACCCCTTGGCGGTGGCCACCATCTTGGCCGAGCTCGGCATGACCGAGGTGACCCTGGCTGCGGCGCTGCTGCACGACACGGTCGAGGACACCTCGTACACGATGCAGGCGCTGCGGGCCGACTTCGGCGAGGAGGTCGCGGCGCTGGTCGACGGGGTGACCAAGCTCGACAAGGTGCAGTACGGCGACGCGGCACAGGCCGAGACCGTGCGCAAGATGGTCGTGGCGATGGCCCGTGACATCCGGGTGCTGGTCATCAAGCTCGCCGACCGGTTGCACAATGCCCGCACCTGGCGGTACGTCTCGCCGGCCTCGGCCCAGCGCAAGGCGCGCGAGACGCTCGAGATCTACGCCCCGCTGGCGCACCGGCTTGGCATGAACACGATCAAGTGGGAGCTGGAGGACCTTTCGTTCGCCGCCCTCTACCCCAAGGTGTACGACGAGATCGTGCGCCTGGTCGCCGAGCGGGCGCCGGCCCGCGAGGAGTACCTCGCCGCGGTGCGGGACCAGGTCACCGCCGACCTACGCACCGCCAAGATCAAGGCCACGGTCACCGGCCGGCCCAAGCACTACTACTCGATCTACCAGAAGATGATCGTGCGCGGCCGGGACTTCGAGGAGATCTACGACCTGGTCGGCGTGCGGGTGCTGGTGGAGTCGGTGCGTGACTGCTATGCCGCGCTGGGGGCGTTGCACGCCCGCTGGAACCCCGTTCCGGGGCGGTTCAAGGACTACATCGCGATGCCCAAGTTCAACCTCTACCAGTCGTTGCACACGGCCGTGATCGGCCCGGGCGGCAAGCCCGTCGAGATCCAGATCCGCACCTTCACTATGCACCGGCGCGCCGAGTTCGGCGTCGCGGCGCACTGGAAGTACAAGGAGGACCCCGCCGCCAACCAGACCCGCGCTGGCAGCGCCGGCCCGGTCAACGACATGGCCTGGCTGCGCCAGCTGCTCGACTGGCAGCGCGAGACCGCCGATCCCGGTGAGTTCCTGGACGCCCTGCGCTTTGAGATCGGCGCCCAGGAGGTGTACGTCTTCACCCCCAAGGGGGACGTCGTCGCGCTGCCCGCGGGCGCCACGCCGGTGGACTTCGCCTATGCCGTGCACACCGAGGTCGGGCACCGCTGCATCGGCGGGCGGGTCAACGGCAGGCTGGTGCCACTGGAGAGCACGCTGGAGAACGGCGACGTCGTGGAGGTGCTGACCTCCAAGGCCGCTTCAGCGGCACCCAGCCGGGACTGGCTCACGTTCGTCAAGAGCCCGCGGGCCCGCAACAAGATCCGGCAGTGGTTCAGCAAGGAACGCCGCGAGGAGGCCGTCGAACGCGGTAAGGACGACATCGCGAAGGTGATGCGCAAGCAGCACCTACCGCTACAGCGCCTGATGTCGCACGACCTGCTGCTCGCCCTAGCCAGCGAGCTTCGGCACGCGGACGTCAGCGGGCTGTACGCGGCCGTCGGCGAGGGGCACGTCTCGGCCCAGAGCGTGGTCGCCCGCCTGGTCCAGTCGCTCGGTGGGGAAGAAGGGGCGACCGAGGACATCGCCGAGGCGACCACCCCGACCCGGTCGAGTCGGCGTCCGCGCTCAGGCGACCCCGGGGTCGTCGTCAAGGGCGTCGACGACCTGTGGGTCAAGCTGGCCCGATGCTGCACCCCGGTCCCAGGTGACCCGATCATCGGCTTCGTGACCCGCGGCAGCGGCGTGTCGGTGCACCGCTCGGACTGCTCCAACGTCGAGGGCCTGCGCAGCCAGCCGCAGCGGTTGGTCGAGGTCGAGTGGGCGCCGTCGGCCGCCACCGTGTTCCTCGTGCAGATCCAGGTCGAGGCGCTGGACCGGGCCCGGCTGCTGTCCGACGTGACCCGGGTGCTGTCCGACGCGCACGTCAACATCTTGTCGGCCAGCGTGCAGACCACCCGAGACCGGGTGGCGATCTCCAAGTTCACCTTCGAGATGGGCGACCCGGCGCATTTGGGCCACGTCCTGGCCGCGGTACGGCGGATCGACGGTGTGTTCGA
>DAIETC010000149.1 GCA_027345905.1 Kineosporiaceae bacterium
CGACGGCCGGGACGACGGCCGAGGCGGAGGCGCTGGCGACGGCGCACCAGCTGGCTACCGGGCTGATGCGTGCCTGCTCCGCGGTGACGGCGGAGGGGACCTTGTGGCCGGTGGACGCCAACCTTCGTCCCGAAGGCCGCCAGGGCCCACTGGTGCGCACCGTGGGCAGCCACCTGGCGTAATACGAGCGCTGGGCGAAAACCTGGGAGTTCCAGGCGTTGCTCAAGGCGCGGCCGGCCGCGGGCGACCTGCAGCTCGCGGCGAGGTACTGCCAGGCCATCGCGCCGATGGTCTGGCGCTCCAGCGAACGGCCGGGGTTCGTCGCCGACGTGCAGGCGATGCGCCGCCGGGTCGAGCAGCAGCTGACCCCGCAGGAGGTGAGCCGGGAGATCAAGCTGGGCGCAGGTGGGCTGCGCGACGTCGAGTTCAGCGTGCAGCTGCTGCAGCTCGTGCACGGGCGGGTCGACGAGTCGCTGCGCGATCCCGGGACGCTGCCGGCCCTGGCCGCCCTTGCCGAGGGTGGCTACGTGGGGCGCGAGGATGCGGCCAGCCTGGACGCGGCCTACCGGCTGCTGCGCTCACTGGAACACCGCGTCCAGCTGTACGGGCTGCGCCGCACCCACCTGATGCCCACCGCCGAGGCGGACCTGCGCCGATTGGGTCGCCAGCTCGGGTACCGGGCCGACCCGGCGCGCGCCGTGGTCACCCAGCGTGAGCGGCAGACCCGCGAGGTGCGCCGGCTGCACGAGCGCCTGTTCTACCGCCCGCTGCTCGGCGCGGTGGCCCAGCTCTCGACGTCCGACGTCGCCCTCACCCCGCAGGCGGCGGCGACCCGGCTGCTGGCTCTGGGCTACCGCGACCCGGCGGGTGCGCTGCGGCACCTGGACGCCCTGAGCAGCGGCGTCACCCGCCGGGCGGCGATTCAGCGCCAGCTGCTGCCGGTGATGCTCGGCTGGTTCGCCGACGAGGCCGACCCGGACGCCGGGCTGCTCGCCTTTCGTCGGGTGAGTGACGAGCTGGGCACCACGCCCTGGTACCTGAAGATGCTGCGGGACGAGGCAAGCGCCGCGCCGCGACTGGCGCACGTGCTGGCCCGCAGCCGGTTCGCCGGCGACCTGCTGCAGCAGGCCCCTGAGACGGTCGCGGTGCTCGCGGACGACTCGGGTCTGCAACCGCGGCCGAGCGCGGCCCTGCGCGCCGAGATCCTGGGTGCGGTTGCCCGCCAGGAAGACCCCGCCCGGGCCGTGCTCGGTGCCCGCGCCGTCCGCCGACGCGAGCTGTTCCGGATCGCGACCGCCGACCTGCTGGGGCGCCTGGAGCTGGACGACGTCGAGCAGGCCCTGACCGAGGTGGCGGCAGCCGTCGTCGAAGCGGCCTTGCAGGTCGCGGTTCGCGTGGTGGAGCAGCAGCTCGGAACGCCCCTGCCGACCCGCATGCTCGTGGTGGGCATGGGCCGGTTCGGCGGCCGCGAACTTGGCTACGGCAGCGACGCGGACGTGCTGTTCGTGCACGACCCGCTGGACGGGGTCGCGGAGGGCCAGGCGCAGGAGGCTGCGCTGGCCGTCGCGAGCGAGCTGCGCCGACTGATGAGCGGTCCCGGGCCCGACCCGTCGCTACAGCTGGACGCCGATCTGCGCCCGGAGGGCAAGAACGGGCCGCTGGTGCGCACCCTGGCCTCCTATGCGGCGTACTACGCCCGCTGGTCCCTGACCTGGGAGGCCCAAGCGCTGCTGCGCGCCACCCCGGTGGCCGGCGACTGCGGTCTGGGGGAGGAGTTCCTGCGGTTGATCGACCCGGTGCGCTGGCCGCCCGGGGGGATCGGTGCGGCCGACGTACGTGAGGTCCGCCGGCTCAAGGCCCGGATCGAGGCCGAGCGGCTGCCGCGCGGAGCCGACCGCACGCGGCACCTCAAGCTTGGTCGCGGCGGGATGGCGGACGTGGAGTGGAGCGTGCAGCTGTTGCAGCTGCGGCACGCCCACGCCGTCCCGGGCCTGCGGCACACCGGCACGATCAGCGCTGTGCGGGCCGCTGCCGACGCGGGACTGCTGGACATGGCGGACGCCAACATCCTGGCTCAGGCCTGGACGTTCACCTCACGGCTGCGCAACGCGGCTGTGCTCTGGCGTGGTCGCCCGGTGGACGCGCTGCCCAGCGACCTGCGCGACCTGGACGGCGTGGCGCGGATCGTCGGCTACCCGCCGTCGTCGTCCGGGCAGATCGTCGAGGACTACCAGCGGATCACCCGCAGAGCCCGGACGGTGGTAGACCGGGTGTTTTACGCCTGATTGGCCCATGTCTCCGCTAGCCTCGCGGCCATGAGGGGGGCCGGGGACTCGGGCGAGCGCGCCGACGCGCCCGCGCGCCCCTCGTATCTGCAGGCGCTGGCGCACCGCGAGTTCGCCGCCTTGTTCACGGCCCGTCTGCTCTCGGACTGGGGTGACAACCTGGCGCGGGTGGCGATCGCCAGCCTCGTGCTGAGCCGGTCGGGTTCGGCGCTGTTGACGGCGGTGAGCTTCGCCGTCAGCTTCTTGCCCGGTGTCTTCGGGCAGGCACTGCTCGGGCCCTACGCCGACCGGCTGCCGCGGCGCACCCTGCTGGTGGTGTGCGACCTGTTGCGGGCTCTGGTGGTCGTCCTGCTCGTGCTCGCGGTGACCGCGCACCTGTCACTGGTGGTGCTGCTCGCGCTGCTGTTCGCGATCGAGCTGGTCGGCGCCCCGTTCTACGCGGCCACCGCCGCGCTGCTCACCGAGCTGTTCCACGACCGGCGGACCTACCTGACGGCGTCGTCCCTGCTCTCGGCCACCGGTCAGCTGAACCAGGTGATCGGACTGGGCTTGGGGGGCATCATCGTGGGGCTGTTCGGCCCCAACCTCGCGCTGGGGGCGGATGCCGCGAGCTTCGTCGCCTCCGCCGTGCTGCTCGGCTCGTTCGTCCGGCACCGGCCCGCCGCCCTGGATCTGGGGCTGCCGGGCCTGCACGACCTCGTACGCGACACCCGAGAAGGTGTCGCGTACCTGCGTCGCGACGTCCCCTTGCGCTGGCTCATCGCCCTGGCGTGGGTGATGTTGCTGACTCTGGTGGCGCCCGAAGCAGTGGCCCTTCCTTATGCGCGTGCTCACGGAGACAGCACGGCCATCGGCGGGTTCCTGCTCGCCACCGTGCCACTCGGCGCAGCGGTGGGCGTGGTCGTCGTGAACCGCTGGACGTCGTCCCAGCAGGTCCGGCGACTGCTGCCCCTGGCGACAATGGCACCGATGCCCCTGCTGCTGCTGGCGTTCGACCCGCCCTGGCAGGTCGCCGCGGTGCTTTTCACCCTCAGCGGAGCCTGTCAGGGGTACATGGTGCCGCTGATGGGCACGTTCTCCCTGCTCGCCCCCGACTCCATGCGCGGGCGCCTGAACGGGCTGGCCGGTTCGGGCTTCGCGCTGGTCAGCGTGGTGGCGTTGCTGCTGGTCGGAGCCGCGGCCGACGCGACCAGCCCGGCGCTGGCGGTGGTGCTGGCGGCGGCCAGCACGTTGATCTTCCTGGCGGTCACCTGGCACCGATGGCCCAGCCCGGCCATCGAGAAGGCCGCGGTGCGCGCATACGCCTGAACGCCGCACCCCGCTGGCCGAGATCGCCAGGTCGCGGCGTCCAGGCCAGTGGTCCGAG
>DAIETC010000160.1 GCA_027345905.1 Kineosporiaceae bacterium
TGGTTTGGAAGCTGACTACGTTGAGAAGGTACGCCTCGACCAGCTGCGCCACCGCGATCGGGGCGCTGACCTCGAGTAGGGGTTCGTTCGCCAGGACCAGGTGCCCCTCGGGCACCGCCCACACCTCGCCGGTGAACCGCAGGTCATGCAGTGCCGCGAGCGTGTCCTTGTCGTAGCCCAGGACGTCGCGCGCGTAGCCGAGGTCGGCCGGGTCGAACCGGTACTGCTCCAGGTAGTCCAGGCAGTCCTCTAGCCCGGCGACCACCAGGAACCCTCGGTGCGGTGGCAGCTGGCGCACGAACAGGCTGAACGTGGCCCGACCGCTCATCCGGCGCTGCAGGTAGACCCGGGCCATGCTCAGCTCGTACAGGTCGGTGACCAGAGCGCTCACCATTAGGCTAGCTCCCTCCCGGGATCACTGCCATTGTCCGTCGCCACGTGGGACACCGGGAAGGACCGAAGGGTGTGACCGACTCGCTTAGCATCGTCGGAAGGTCCACCGGTGCCAGCGCAGGAAGCCCATGCTTGGCATGCTGAGCCTTAGCCCGCACGAGGACGGACTTGGCCAGGAGGGCGGACAGGATGGACGAGCGTTCGAGGCTGGCTGTGCCCGCCGGGACGATTCCGGTTCACCAGGTCTAAGCCCAAGACGAGCGCCGTGCGGCGAGCCGGACCCTAAGCTATGGCAGCCGGTGGACCCAGGAGGGCTGGACCGACCCTCTGGGCGACTCTCGCGCCGGCGCCGAGGTGGTTCACGTGTTGCGTGTGCTAGCTGAGGCGTCCGCCGCGATCTACGTCGCGGTGCTGGCGCAGCTCGACTCGGACCTGGAGTGTCACGAGGTGATGTTCGGCTGGCAGCGGTTGCAGCATCACCCGGACGTGCTGTCGCACATCCGGCGCCGCCTCGCTGCGCGGACGACCTCTGCCGGCCCAGCGGGCTCGTAGAGCCGCGCAGCTGTTCTCGCGTCTGGCGGAGCAGTCGCACACGCGGCCGCAGCCCGCTACGGCTGCTTCATCAACCCCTCGATCAGCGCTACCGAGCCTTCGAAGTCCCGGTCACGGCCGGGGCGAGCCTGCACGACTCCCGCTTCATGAGGGGCGAACCCCTCGGCGACCGTGAGGCCGTCCATCGGAAACGCGTCGGCGGGGGAGCTAGGTCGCCGAGGCCGAGGTCCTGCCCTGGGACCCACCCTCAAGTCCCCATTCACACGACCCAGCGAGATCACCACAGGCCCGGCCCGCTCAGACCACCTATAGGGTCCAGCCCTTCCGAGCGCGCAGTGTCGGCCTCCGGCACCGCACCGAACACACCGACCGACACAGGAGTCCTCGATGGACTCTGGAACTGCAGTCACCCTTGATCGCCCGTTCGATCACGTCGTCGCCGACGTCCGCAGCGCGCTCGCCGACCAGGGGTTCGGCATCGTCACGAGATCGACATGCAGGCCACCCTGCGCACCAAGCTGGGCGTCGACATTCCCCGCCAGCTGATCTTCGGAGCCTGCAACCCGACCTCCGCACATCGCTCATTGCAGGAGCACCCCTCGATCGGGTTGCTGCTGCCGTGCAACGTCGTCGTGCGTGCGTGCGCAGCACCGAGGACGGCACCGTCGTCGGATGATCAACCCGCAGATGCTCGTCCAGGTCACCGAGAGACCAAGCATGGAGCAGAACGCCACCGAGGTCAGCGACAGACTCGAAGCGGCCATGGAGACGCTTCGCGCAACCGCCTGACCACGTCGCGACGAAGACCAAGACCCCACGAGTTCAGCGAAGGCGTCGCGGGAGGAAACGGTGGGTGCACGGGCGGGTCAGTCGTGCGTGCTGAACTCGTGCGCGGCGTGGTTGGGTGGTTCGAGCTGGAAGGTGCAGTGCTCGACGTCGAAGTGGTCGGCGAGGCAGTCCACGAGGTGGTCCAGCACGCGTTCGCCGCCGCCGTCGGCGAGGGCGTCGTTGGTCACGACGACGTGCACCGACAGCACCGGCAGCCCGGAGGTCAGCGTCCAGGCGTGCAGGTCGTGGGCGTCGACGACCCCGGGGGTGTCGAGGATGTGCTGGCGCACGGCGACGATGTCGACGTTGCGGGGGGTGGCCTGCAGGAGCACGTCCACGGCCTCGCGGAGCAGGGTCCAGGTCCGCGGCAGGATCATCAGCGCGACCGCGACCGACGCGACGACGTCGGCGCGCAACCACCCGGTGAGGGCGATGATGCCGGCGGCGGCGATGACGGCGATCGAGCCGAGCAGGTCACCGAGGACCTCGAGGTAGGCGCCCTTGAGGTTGAGGCTCTCGCGGGCACCGGCGCGCAGGACCAGCAGGCCGATGATGTTCGCGACCAGGCCGACGGTCGCGAACGCGAGCATCAGCCCACCCTCGACCTGCGGCGGGTGCGCCCACCGCTGCCACGCCTCGATGAGGATGAGCACGGCGACGCCGAACAGCAGCACCGCGTTCACGACGGCGGCGAGGATCTCCAGCCGGTAGTAGCCGAACGTGCGCTGCGGGGTCGCCGGCCGCGACGCGAACGTGACCGCCAGGACGGCCAGGAGGATCCCGGCCACGTCGGTGAACATGTGGCCGGCGTCGGCCAGCAGCGCCAGCGACCCGGTCACCGCGGAACCGACGAGCTCGGCGACCAGCACCGTCGAGGTGATGCCCAGGACGATGAGCAGCTTCTTGCGGTGCAGACCGCCGGCGCTGATCGAGGGTCCGTGGCTGTGCCCGTGGTCGCTCAAGAGTCCCATCCCGGGGTACGAGTCATGATCAGGGTGACATCGCCGTTGGCGTCCGGTTCGTTCCTCCGGTGAGTCGAGCAGCCTAAACTGGGCCGGTGCGGGAGGCGCGACGGCAACGAGCCGTTCATGTCGTGACCGTGATGCGTGACCCGGGCTGCACAGAATCCGGCGCCAGGCCCGGGAGGGCGTCCAATCCTCGGGTGCGGCCAGCACGCACGCCGTTGGCGATGACGACGACCTCGGCCAACTCGTGAACCAGGACGACGGCGGCGAGTCCGAGGACCCCGAACAGGGCGAGGGGCATCAGCACCGTGATCAGAGCCAGAGACAGCCCGACGTTCTGAAGCATGATCCGCCGTGAACGTCGGGCGTGCGCGAAGACCTGGGGTAGGTGTCGCAGGTCCTCGCCCATGAGGGCCACGTCGGCGGTCTCGATCGCGACGTCGGTGCCCATGGCGCCCATCGCGATCCCCAGGTCCGCGGTCGCCAACGCCGGTGCGTCGTTGACGCCGTCGCCGACCATCGCGGTCGGACGCTGCGCACTGAGCTCGCGGACGACCGCGGCCTTGTCCTCGGGGCGAAGCTCGGCGTGCACGGTGTCGATCCCGGCCGTGCGGGCGAGCGCGGCGGCGGTGGTGTGGTTGTCGCCGGTGAGCATGGCCACGGTGTAGCCGTCGCGGTGCAATGTCGCGATGACCCCGGCGGCCTCCGGGCGAGGCTCGTCGCGAACGGCGATGGCCCCGATCAGCTGGTCGTTCTGCTCGACGAGGACGACGCTGGCCCCTTCGCGCTGCATCCGGCCGACGGCCTCCGCGAGGTCCGCCTCGTCGATCCAGCCGGGCCGACCCAGGCGTAGGGCCGCGCCGTCGCGGGTGCCGGCGAGGCCGGCGCCGGGGACGGCTTCGACGTCATCGGCCGGCTGGACCGTGCCGGCTGCTGCCAGGATCGCGCGAGCGAGCGGGTGCTCACTTCGTAACTCGAGGGCGGCGGCGGCTTCGAGGACCTGCTCACCGGCGGCGCCGCTGGCGGTGGCAACCTCGATGACCGCGGGACGATTGAGGGTCAACGTCCCGGTCTTGTCAAGGGCGACCGACCGGATCACGCCGAGGGTCTCAAGGGCAGCACCGCCCTTGATGAGCACACCCATCTTGCTGGCCGCGCCGATCGCAGCGATGACGGTGACCGGGACCGAGATGGCCAGAGCACACGGGGACGCTGCCACCAGGACGACCAGGGCGCGCTGGATCCACAGCGTCGGTTCTCCGGCGATCGTGCCGACAACCGCGATGACCGCAGCAGCGACCATCACACCGGGCACGAGGGGTCGGGCGATCCGATCAGCGAGCCGTTGGCTCGCCCCCTTGCGGGACTGTTCGGCCTCGACGATCCGCACGATCCGGGCCAACGAGTTGTCCTCGGCCGTGGTCGTGACCGTCACGGTCAACGCACCGTTCCCGTTGATCGAGCCCGCGAACACCTCGTCACCCGGTCCGACCTCGACGGGGACCGACTCCCCGGTGATGGCGGAGACGTCCAGCGCGGTGCGCCCGACCTCGATCACACCGTCGGTCGCGAGGCGCTCGCCGGGCTTCACCAGCATCCGATCCCCGGGACGCAGGTCGCTCGGTGCTACCACGACGTCGTGACCGTCACGTCGTACGGTGGCCTGGTCGGGGACCAGGGAGAGCAGGGACCGCAGCCCGCGCCGAGTCCGGACCAGGGAGTACTCCTCGAGCCCCTCGCTGATCGAGAACAGGAACGCCAGCATGGCGGCCTCGCCGACCTCGCCGAGGATGACCGCGCCCACCGCGGCGATCGTCATGAGCGTCCCGACCCCGATCTGACCCTTCCTCAGGCGGCGCAATGTGCCAGGTACGAACGTGTAGGCACCGAGCAGGAGTGCCAAGGCTTCGAGCACGCGGACGAGACTCGGCGCAGCACCTGCGAGTGACGCGAGCCAGGAGCCGAGCAGGAAGATCCCCGAGACGGCCGCGAATCGGATCTCGCTGACCTCCCACAGCCGCTCCGGCTCGCGCTCGGCCGACGCGTCTGCGATAGGCGTCCGATCGGGCTCGCACCCGCACGCCTCACTCATCACCGAGCCCCCTCGCCTCGAAGGCACCCGCCCCGTACACGGGACACAGCACGACGGCGGCACCCGTGCTCGCGAGCAGGCCCTCCGCCGCCGCGAGAACCGCGAGCACGTCCGGCTCATGGGTCACGGAGAACACGGACGCTCGCCTCACCGGGCGGGACTGGACCAGACCGCAGTCGAGCAGACACCGCAGATGGGCCGACACCGTCGACTGCGCCAGGCCGAGATGCTCGGTCAACTCGACGACCCGGTGTTCGCCGAGCAGCAGGTGGCTCAAGATCGCGAGCCGTGATGGGTCACCGAGGCTACGGAACAGACTCGCCGCGGCCTGCAACGCCGCCTCGTCGGGCACGTCAGGCTTGTCCACCGACCGGCGCCCGGTGCTGGTGGGCATCGCTTTCATCGTCATCTGTAGATGATAACGCCTCGTCGGCGCTCGGTCGCCTGCGATCCGGGCGCCCGCGCGCTTCTCCATATGGTCTGCACAGCCCCCGGAATGGTCTGCACAGCCCCCGGACCTGGTGTGCCTCCCAGCGCGGTGTCCTGGAGTCGAGGGAAGACCAGGAACACCGCAGTCGGAAGAGGTGGAGACCATGAAGCGCAGCGCAGCAGGCCTGATCACGATCCCGTTGGGCGTCCTGCTCGCAGCGGGAGTCGGCATGAGCGGCGCGACGGTGTCCAGCCAGTCAGTGCCCGCGACCACGACCCCGGCGGTCACCGCACAGCACGACCCGGTCCACTACCCGACGGGCGCCCCGGCCACGGTCACGACCCGGTCGCACGTGACCAGCCACCCGACGCCGGCGGCCACGACGCACCGGCAGTCCACGCACCGCACCGTCACGTCGACCCCGCACACCACGCGGCACACCACGACGACGACCTCGACCTACGGATGGCACGACGGCTGCGACCGCTACGGGACCGGGACCTCGAGCCAGCACATGGGGAACCACTGGTGATCGCCCGGCAGCCGGCTGGCGATCACCAGCGGCACCACGACCCGGGCGCGGACCACCCGCAGCAGCTCGCCCGCCGTCGGACCGTCCCAGCCCTCCGTGGTGATCGTGTCCAGCGCGGCCAGCAGCACCTCCGTCGAGCGGGTGTCGACCCACGTCCGACCAGCCCCGGCGGGGCCAGGAGGCGCCCAGCGGCGGGACGAGGCCGACGGCCCCGCGTCCAGCCGAGTCGTATCCGTCGTCGCCGTGCGGTGGTGGTCCATGAGGGGCTCCCAAGGGTCGGTGTCGGTTGACGCCGCCCCACGCCGCTCAGCCCCCCTCGCCGGAACCCTCGCCACTCGGCCGGCGAGGGTTCCGGCGACAGACGTTGATCTATCGCCAGGATGACCGGACGCTCCACCGGCCGCGCACGCCTGCCACCGGCTGGGGTTCGTCGCACCCTCAATCGTCGCCGCCGGAACGCCAACGCCGGACGGAACCGTGCGGGCCACGAGGGGCACGGGGCGCGTCGTCAATGGCGAGCAACGGTTCATGCGGGGCGTCCCTGGGTCGGCGTCAGCTGACGCCCCGCAGCCTGGCCGAGGACCCGGACGGCCCGGTCCCGCAGCAGTGCTGTTCCCGCCCGGTCCCACCGCAGCCGGCCACCACCACCAGCCCGCCTGACACCGCGA
>DAIETC010000177.1 GCA_027345905.1 Kineosporiaceae bacterium
GGCCGCGGTCGACGTCCTGTTCGCCCGGGCGCAGGCCCAGCTGGACCGCCTCTCGGCCCGCGCCCGGGCGATGACCGAGGCCGAGCAGGCGGCAAAGGAGCTGGCTCGTGCCCAGGCCGAGGCCGCTGCCGCCGGCGCGGCGGCCATCGGGTCGGTGCGTGCCCAGGCGCCGCCCGCCGCATACCTCGCGCTGTACCACGCCGCTGCGGCGACCTGCCCGGGCCTTTCCTGGACGCTCCTGGCGGCTGTCGGTCAGGTCGAGAGCGGCCACGGGCGCAACAACGGGCCCAGCTCGGCCGGCGCCATCGGACCGATGCAGTTCATGCCGGGGACCTTCGCGTTGTACGGCGTGGACGGCGACCGCAACGGGCGGCTGGACCCGTGGTCGCCGGCGGACGCGATCTACACCGCGGCCAGGTATCTGTGCAGCAACGGCGCAGGCACGCCGACCGGCGTCCAGCGGGCGTTGCTGGCCTACAACAACGCCCAGTGGTACGTCGACCTGGTGCTCAGCGTGCAGGCGCAGTTCGCCTCGCCTGCGGTGGAGGGTCTGCGGATCGGCGGCTAACGTCGAGGGCATGAAGACACGAACCCTCGGACCATTGACCGTCTCGGCGCTCGGCCTCGGCTGCATGGGAATGAGCGAGTTCTACGGCCAGCCCGACGACGCGGA
Source organism: Kineosporiaceae bacterium (assembly GCA_027345905.1). Lineage (GTDB taxonomy): Bacteria > Actinomycetota > Actinomycetes > Actinomycetales > Angustibacteraceae > DAIETC01. The sequence goes on from DAIETC010000177.1 coordinate 674, forward strand.
GTCGATCGCCACCATCCAAGCCGCGCTGGACGCCGGCGTGACCCTGCTGGACACCGCCGACATGTACGGGCCGTTCACGAACGAACGCCTGGTCGGGCGAGCCATCGCCGGCCGGCGCGAAGAGGTCGTGCTCGCGACGAAGTTCGGCAACCAGCGCCGCGAGGACGGCTCCTGGGTGCGGGTCAACGGCAGCCCGCAGTACGTCCGCGAGGCCTGCGACGCGAGCCTGCAACGACTGGGCGTCGAAACCATCGACCTGTACTACCAGCACCGCGTCGACAAGACGGTGCCCATCGAAGAGACGGTCGGCGCGATGGCCGAGCTGGTCCGGGCCGGGAAGGTCCGCGCGCTCGGCCTGTCCGAAGCCTCGGCGGACACGATCCGTCGGGCGCACGCCGTGCACCCGATCGCCGCGCTGCAGAGCGAGTACTCGCTGTGGGAGCGCGAGGTGGAGACCACCGTGCTGGCGACCCTACGTGAGCTGGGGATCGGTTTCGTCGCCTACAGCCCGCTGGGACGAGGCATGCTCTCGGGCGCCATCAAGTCCGAGGCCGACATCCCCGATGGCGACTACCGCAAGAGCTCCCCGCGGTTCCAGGGCGAGAACCTGCGTCGCAACCTCGAGCTGGTGACCCGGGTCGAGCGGTTGGCTCGCGAGAAGAGGTGCACGCCGGCCCAGCTGGCACTTGCCTGGCTGCTCGCGCAGGGCGAGGATGTCGTCCCGATCCCCGGCACCAAACGTCGCGACCGGCTGGCGCAGAACCTCGCCGCCCTCGACGTCAGCCTGACCCGCAGCGACCTGGACCAGCTCGACGAGCTGGCGCCGCGCGGGGCGACCGCGGGAGACCGCTATGCCGACATGAGCACCATCGACGCTTGACCGGGCGCCTGACCGGGCGCCCGACGGGCGCTGGGGCTCACGGGGAGCGCGCCGTCCAGCGCTCGCCGTGCCGTTCGAGGACCAGGGGCAGGCCGAAGGTGGCCTCGAGGTTCTCGCGGGTCAACGTGAGCTCCAGCGGCCCGGCCGCCACGACGCGACCGGCTCGCAGCAGCAGCACGTCGGTGAAGTGCGGCGGGATCTCCTCGACGTGGTGCGTGACCAGCACCAGGGCCGGCGCGTAGATGTCCTGCGCGATCTCGCCCAGGCGCCGTACGAGGTCCTCGCGTCCACCCAGGTCCAGACCCGCGGCCGGCTCGTCCAGCAGCATCAGCTCGGGGTCGGTCATCAGGGCGCGGGCGATCTGCACCCGCTTGCGCTCCCCCTCGCTGAGCGTCCCGAAGGTGCGTTCGCCCAGGTGTGCGACCCCGAGGGTCTGCAGCAGCTCACGAGCGCGACCGTGGTCGAGGTCGTCGTAGCTCTCGCGCCAACGGCCGGTGACGCCGTACGAGGCGGTCACGACGACATCCGTCACGCGCTCGTGCCCGGGGATCCGCTCGGACAGCGAGGAGCTGGCCAGGCCGATGCGCGGGCGCAGCTCGAAGACGTCGACCGTCCCGAGCACCTCACCCAGGATGCCCGCGACCCCTTGGGTGGGGTGGATCCGGGCCGCCGCCACCTGCAGCAGGGTGGTCTTGCCCGCCCCGTTGGGGCCGAGCACGACCCACCGCTCGCCTTCTTCGACCGACCAGTCGACGTTCTCGAGCAGGGTGGTGTCGCCGCGCACGACGCTGACCCCGGCCATCTCGAGCACGTCACTCATGAGGCTGACCCTACCCACGCGGGCACGCGCGCCGCCCTCGAACACTCCGCGGCGCGGACGTAGCCTGACGGGGTGCCCCGGCTGCCTCGCTCCGCGTTGCTGGCCGCCTGGGCCGGCCCGGCGCTGGAGCGCTCGGCCCGGCTGGAGGCTGCCGGACTCGAGAGCGCCGTGCGCGCCGTCCAGGGTGACGATGAGCCGCACACCGTCGAGCTCGTCGGCGACCTGCCGTTTGCCACCTGCGGCGGGCTGCTCGAGCTGCTCAACGAGTTGGCGCGCCTTCGGGTCTGCGGCCTTCGACTGGTCCTGCCGGCTCCCGGCGACCCGGTGGGGCTGCCCGGCCCGGCGCACGTCAACGCCGAGGCGATGGACGCCGGAGAGTGCGTGCTGACCGTGGGCGGGCCACCCCTGGCGCTGGTGCCGGACGTCGAGGAGTTCGGGTCGGCGTACGAGACCGGCCACCTGGTCACCTGGCGGGTGCACGCCAGCGGGGGCGCTGGCGCCGACTGCTCGGACCTGGCCGAGGCCGAGCACACCCTGCGTGCTGCGCTGCTGCAGGCGAACGCGACGCTGGAGGACCTCGACGTGGCCAGCTGGCGCCCGGACGCCGCCGAGCAGATCCAGGCCCTGCGCTCAGGGCACGGGCCGGCGGCCGAGCTGCCCCCGGGCCTGGCGCCGCGCTCGGTTCGGGTGCTCGACCTGGCCTGGCGGGTGCGCGGCATCGTCGAGCTCGCCAGCGCGGACGACGGCGCCGCGCTCAGCGGGTGGCAGGCCCAGCGCCGGGCGCAGGCACTGCGCGACCTGGACCACGTGGGCCGGCGCGCCCTGGTCGCCGCCGTCAACGCTCAGTGCAGGACGCAGTCGTAGACGGCGCGGGTGCGCTCGGCGACGGTGCTCCACGCGAACTCGGTGAGCGCCCGCTGCCGCCCCGCCCGGCCCATGGCCCGCGCCCGCTGTGGGTCGGCGAGCACCTCGCCGAGCGTGACTGCCAGGTCGGCGACGAACCGGTCGGGGTCCAGCGGTCGCCCGCTGCCGTCGTCCGCCTGCTCGATGGGCACCAGCCGGCCGGTGACCCCGTCGTCCACGACCTCGGGGATGCCCCCGGTGGCCGTGGCGACGACCGGCGCCTCGCAGGCCATCGCCTCCAGGTTGACGATGCCGAGCGGCTCGTAGACCGACGGGCAGGCGAACACCGTCGCCGCGGACAACAGCGCCACGACGTCCTCACGCCCGAGCATCTCGTCGATCCACACCACGCCTTCGCGCCCCTCGCGCAGCCCCGCGACGAGCTCTTGCACCTCGGCCAGGATTTCGGGGGTGTCCGGGGCGCCCGCGCACAGCACCACCTGAACGTTCGGGTCGAGCGCGGCGACAGCTCGCAGGAAGTACGCCAGCCCCTTCTGCCGCGTGATCCGCCCCACGAACACGACGCTGGGCCGGTCGGGGTCCACGCCGAGGGCGCGAACGGCGTCCGGCTGCTCGCGCCGCGACCAGTCCTGCGTGTCGATCCCGTTGTGCACCACGTGCACCTTGGCGGGGTCGATGGCGGGGTAGCTGCGCAGGACGTCGTCGCGCATCCCCGCGCTCACCGCGATCACCGCGGCCGCCGCCTCGTACGACGAGCGCTCGGCCCACGAGGAGATCGCGTAGCCGCCGCCGAGCTGCTCGGCCTTCCACGGCCGCAACGGCTCCAGGCTGTGCGCGGTCACCACGTGCGCGCCGCCGTGCAGGAGGGTGGCCAGGTGGCCGGCCAGGTTCGCGTACCAGGTGTGCGAGTGCACGACGTCCGCGCCGGCGCAGTCGGCGGCCATCGTCAGGTCGACGCCCAGCGTGCGCAGTGCGGGGTTCGCGGCGCTCAGCTCGGGAAGGTCCGGGTAG
>DAIETC010000201.1 GCA_027345905.1 Kineosporiaceae bacterium
GCGTGACCGTCGTGCAACAGGACCAGGTCAAGGTCGCTGGCCGGCCCCGCGTCACCGCGCGCGATGCTGCCGACCGCGGCGAGCGCGAGGCCCGGTGAGGTGGCCGCGCCCGTAGCGGCGACCCACAGATCCCCCAGCCAGGTCTCGACCAGCCGGGCCAGCTCGCGCCGGCGCCCGGCGCCGTCCTGGCAGTGCCAGGACGGCGACCGGGCAGCGGCCGTCAGCCGCTCGGCCCGCAGGTCGCGGGGCGCAGGTTCCAGTGAGTCGGGGTCGTCCACCTCAGATCGCGTCGAGCCCGCGTTCGCCGGTGCGCACGCGCGCGAGGTCCTCGACCGGGACGGTCCAGACCTTCCCGTCGCCGATGCGACCGGTCTGGGCGGCCTTGACCACCACCTCGACGACGTCGAGGACGTCCGCGTCGTCCACGAGCACCTCGACGCGCACCTTGGGCACCAGGTCGACCGTGTACTCGGCCCCCCGGTAGACCTCGGTGTGCCCCTTCTGACGTCCGTACCCGCTGGCCTCGCTGACCGTCATCCCCTGGACCCCGAACGCCTCCAGGGCGGTCTTCACGTCGTCCAGCTTGTGCGGCTTGATGATGGCTGTGACGAGCTTCATGCCGGGACCTCCCTGCCGGTCGTGGCGCGTGCCGCGCCGGTGATCGCTGCATGAAACCCCGACCCGCCACCGACCCCGGCCAGCTCGTAGCCGGTCTCGGCGTGTTCGGCCAGGTCGATGCCGCTCTCTTCGTCCTCGGGGTCGACCCTGAACCCGATCGTCTTGTCGATGATCGTCCCGAGGATGTAGGCGATCACGAACGAGTAGACCATGACTGCCGCCGCACCCAGGGCTTGTTTGCCCAGCAGGGTGAAACCGCCGCCGTAGAACAGCCCGTCCGCGCTGGCCCCCCCGGCGGCGGCCACCCGCGCGGTGCCGAACAGCCCCACGAACAGCGTGCCCACGATGCCGCCAACCAGGTGCACGCCGACGACGTCCAGGGAGTCGTCGAACCCGAGCCGGTACTTCAGGCCCACCGCCATGGCGCAGATGGCACCGGCGAGCAGGCCGAGGACGACCGCCGCCCACGGGACGATGAAGGCGCAGGCCGGCGTGATCGCGACTAGCCCGGCGACGGCGCCCGACGCGGCGCCCAGGCTGGTGGGGTGGCCGTCACGCACCTTCTCGACCGCGATCCAGCCGAGCAACGCCGCCGCGGTCGCGACCTGGGTGTTGGTGAAGGCCAGGGCGGCCAGGCCGTTGGCGCCCAGGGCCGAGCCGGCGTTGAAGCCGAACCAGCCGAACCACAGCAGTGCCGCACCGAGCAGCACGATCGGCAGGTTGTGCGGGCGGAACTGCGCCTTCGGCCAGCCGTTGCGCTTGCCGAGCACCAGCGCGAGCGCCAGGCCGGCTGCGCCGGCGTTGATGTGGACGGCGGTGCCGCCGGCGAAGTCCTGCACGCCCAGGTGCGCGAGCCAGCCGGCGTAGTTGCCCTTGGCGTCGCCGAAGTCGAACACCCAGTGCGCGACCGGGAAGTACACGATCGTGACCCACAGGGTGACGAAGACCGACCAGCCGAGGAACTTGGCGCGGTCGGCGATCGCCCCGGAGATCAGCGCTGGGGTGATCACCGCGAACATCAGCTGGAACATCGAGAAGGCCAGCCCGGGGATCTTGTACTCAGCGCCGTTGATGGTCGTGCTCTGCTTGAGCAGCTCACCGAGGCCCACCGAGCCGAAGTCGCCCATGAAGCCGTTGCCCTTGGCGCCGAAGGCGACCGAGAAGCCGAACAGCGTCCACAGGACGCTCACGATGCCGATCGTGACGAACGACATCATCAACATGTTCAGGACGCTCTTGGAGCGGACCATGCCGCCGTAGAAGAACGCCAGACCGGGTGTCATGAGCAGCACGAGCGCAGCGCTGGTCAGCACCCAGGCAGTGTCACCTGTGTCCATCGACTGGACCTCCGCGAGGAAGGGGACCGGGTCGAGCCGGCCGGGGGCGGATGATCGGCGCCGACAGCTTGCCGGACACCGTTGCGACGAGAGTGCTGGCCGGTGGTTTCTCGGCCAAACCATCCAGGTTACGGACAGGTGACCAACGAGCCCCCCGTGTGAACAGGGTGTTGCCCGGTGTTGCCATCGGCAACCGCGTCCGCTTTGCCCGGTTTAGGAATCGATCAGGACAACAGCGCGTCGACGAAGTCGGCCGCGTCGAAGGGCGCCAGGTCGTCGGGCCCCTCGCCCAGACCGACCAGCTTGACCGGCACGCCGAGCTGTCGCTGGACGGCGATCACGATGCCACCCTTGGCCGTGCCGTCCAGCTTGGTGAGCACGATCCCGGTGATCGCGACCACCTCGGCGAAGACCTGGGCCTGGCGCAGGCCGTTCTGCCCGGTCGTGGCGTCGAGGACCAGCAGCACCTCGTCGACGGGCGACTGCTTCTCGATCACCCGTTTGACCTTGCCCAGCTCGTCCATCAGCCCGGCCTTGTTCTGCAGGCGCCCGGCCGTGTCGACCAGGACGACGTCCGCCTCCAGCTCGGTGGCCGCCCGCACCGCGTCGAAGGCGACAGCGGCCGGGTCGG